>PNIL01000034.1 GCA_002877955.1 Caldisericum exile
GAAAACCTTAAAATGAATTGCATTCCACTTGAATTACTTGATACTGAGATGAGTTATGAGGATTTCCTGAAGGAAAGAAGAAAACTTATGTCGAATAAGATTAAAGAATATTTTAAAACTCTATAAAAAGTGAGGCTGGAATACAATAAAGTTTTTTTAGAAAGAAGTTTGTTTAAAAGGTTTAAAAAGTTTGTTTTTGGTTATCTTCTTCTCAGGTTAAACATAATTTTTGAATGTTTATTAAATATGATATTTAGGTAATTTTTAAGGGGTCCACATGGACCCCTTAAAGTTATGTATTTTGTGTTTTTTTACATCGTTAAAGCAAGGATTGCCTTTACTGTGTGGAGCCTGTTTTCTGCTTCATCGTAGATAACAGAGTGAGGCCCGTCAATAACCGCATCTGTAACCTCAAAGCCTCTGTCTGCAGGCAAACAGTGCATGTAGATTGCATTCTTCTTTGCAAGATTCATTCTTCTTTCATCTGCAATCCAATCTTTGTATTTCTCTGCGATTTTCTTCATCTCTTCGAAATTATTCTGAGCATAAACATATGCACCCCAAGATTTTGGATAAACAATATCAGCATCTTTGAATGCTTCGTCCATGTCGTGGACAACTTCAAATTTTACACCTGCTTCCTCCGCATTTCTTCTTGCTATCTCCATTGCCTCAGGTAAAAGTTCAAATTCGGGTGGCATTGCAAGTGTTACATCAAGACCAAATCTTGGCATAGCCATAATAAGTCCCTGAGGAACTGCAAGTGGTTTTGCATGGCTTTTTGCATATGCCCAGGAAATTACAAATTTTCTACCCCTAAGATCGTTATGGAATTTTTCTTTTATTGTCATAATATCGGCAAGGATTTGAAGTGGGTGATCCCAGTCAGATTCAAGATTGATAACTGGAACAGTTGCCCATTTAGCAACTTCTTCCATATACTTTTGTCCTACCCCAAGATAAATATCATCCCTTATTGCAATACCATGTCCATAACGTGAAAGAATAATTCCTATTTCTTTTGCAGTGTCACCGTGTGAAATCTGAGAGGATTCTTCTGTGATGTAGTGGGCATGCCCTCCAAGTTGTGTCATTGCTGCCTCGGTTGAATTCCTTGTCCTTGTGGATTTATCTTTAAAAATCATAAAAAGTGTTTTGTAAAGTAAGTATGGAGTAGGCTCACCTAATGTAAACTTCTGTTTTAATTCAAAGGCAAGGTCTAATGCTTGTTCTAATTCTTCGAGTGTCCAATCATTTGTTGTAAGAAAATCTCTTCCTTTTAATTTGCTATTCATATTATCCTCCTTCCGTTTTTTATCCCAATTTTTCTTTTAACTTAAATGGCATTAGAGCATAAAATGCTGTTGCCTTTGGTAGATCTGAAAGTCTTACATATTCATCAACTGCATGTGCAAGCCATTCATCACCAGGACCGAAGCCTATTGTAGGTATATTGAGTTTTCCCATTGATGCAACACCATTTGTTGAGAAAATCCAACGAGAAATCTTTACCTCTTCGCCTGGGCGAACTTCTTTTGCTGTTTCAAAACCAGCCTGAACTAATGGATGAGATTCTTCAAGTACCCATGTGGGGAAATATTTTTCTTGCGAAATTAAACGGCCTTTCCATGATTTTGTCTCATACTTAAGGACTCTTACTTCAGAATTCTTAGGATCGGCAAGTGCAGATTCAATTTCTCTAAGAGCTGTTTCTTTTGTTTCGCCTACTGTAAGTCTTCTATCAATAAATATGCGAGATTCGTATGGCACAGAATTAATTGAAGGTGCCTTTGACTCAATATGAGAGACAACTGCTGTACCTTTTCCAAGGAACGGATCTTCCTTAAATGTTTTTGTAAGTTCTTCAATGTTTAGAACTGTTTTTGCCATCTTATAGATTGCATTATCACCTTTATCGGGATGTGCTGCATGGGAGGATTTTCCTTTTACGATAACTTCAAGTTCTACTCTTCCCCTGTGCCCCCGATATACATCAAGACTTGTTGGCTCTCCCAAGACAACGAAATCGGGCTTCAAAACTTCTGTAAATGTGTGATACATTGAAAGTCCATCGCAGTCCTCTTCCTGAACCGAACCCATTACATATAGACTTACATTTTCTGGAATTCCAACCTCTTTTAGGATTTTCGCACCATAAATCATGCATCCTATTGCAACCTTCTCATCAGATGAGCCTCTTCCGTAGAGTTTTCCGTCTTTTATAATACCACCAAACGGATCAACAGACCAGTTCTCTTTGTCTTCTGCCCAAACTGTGTCGATATGTGCATCGTAGAGCAGTTTTATGGGACCTGAGCCAACTCGTCCAATGATGTTTCCTGTTTCATCAATAATAACTTCATCAAAACCTAATTCTTTCATCTTTTTTTCAAGGAGTTTTACAAGCTCACCTTCTTCGCCAGAATAGGACTTTGTTCTAACGATGTCCTGAGCGAAGGCAATAATTTCAGGCTCATACTTTTTTACAAGCTCTTCAATTTTTTCTTTCATCTTTTACCTCACTCCCTTACGATTGTTGTTCCTGCTTTTCCTTCCAGTGTTTCAAGGTATTTTGAAGTAAGTGATATGTAAGCTTTCTTTCCTCCACCTTCCAAGAATTTAATGCATGCAAGAATCTTCGGCCCCATACTTCCTGGTGGGAAGTGTCCTTCTGCATAAAGCTTCTTTGCTTCTTCAAGGGTAAGATACCTCAAATCTACCTGGTTTGGTTTTTGATAGTTGAGTTTTGCCCCGTCTTCACCTGTGAAAATTGTTAAAGTTACATCCAAGTCTTCACCGTGATCCTTTGCCCACTTTATAAGCATTGTTCCAAGAAGTGCAGATGCAAGGTCTTTATCTATGACTGCCTCAACTCCACGGTAAATTTTTGCGTTCTTTCCGTCTTTAAAAACCATTCCATAGTTTGCTTTATAATTTCCCTCCTCATCAGGTTCTACTTCAACAACGGGAATTCCACCACCGCCAACAGTTATTGGTATAAAACCTGCCTCAATTGCATTGACTATTGCTTCGAATTCAACTATATCAAGTGGCTCAGGAGATGGAACAACTTTTCTCCAAATCTCATTTCCCTTGTCATCCTTTTTATAAAGTTTCATAACCCAACCATCTTTTTTCATTCTCTCTTCTGCTTCCTCTTTTGTGTATGAAGGGCCAATGTATTTGGTTGGGTTTTGGAATCCTGGATCGTTTTTGTCAACTACAACCTGCGTAACAATCCCAACGATTGTCTTATTGATACCTCGAGCTCTTAATTCATTTCCTAAAATTTGAGCAATCATGTACCCCATTGCGCCTTGTGTATCTGCACCTGCAACATCCAGAGGAATGGGCGGAAGAATTGGCCTTGAATATTCGCTTCTTAAAAACACATTTCCAACTTGTGGGCCATTTCCATGTGTAATTACGTAGGTGTCATTTGGGAACGCTTCAACAATTTTTGCGATGTGCTTTGAGGTTTCGTGAGTTCTTGCCCATTGCATTGCAATATCAGGAATAATGGGCTTGCCTTTTTCGTCAGTTAATCCCACCGGGGAAACTTCGTTTCCACCAAACGCAAAGATTCTTACTTCTTTTCCCATAGATTTCTCCTTTCAATAGTTTTTTAACAGTATAATATTGTAAAGAAATTTTTAAAATAGTCAAATAGTATGTTTGATAAAGATAAAATATTTGCTAAAATAGAAAAATTGCATTGCGAGGTGGATTATGAATAGTAGAGATATAAGGGAAGGTTTTCTGAAATATTTTGAGAGTAAGGGACACCTAAGGCTTAAAAGTTTTCCACTTGTTCCACAAGATCCAACACTTCTTTTTACTGCAGCAGGTATGGTGCCTTTAAAGTCATATTTTCTTGGTGAAGAAATTCCTCCTTCAAGACGCATTACTACGGTTCAAAAGTGTGTAAGGACAAACGACATTGAGAATGTTGGGAATACTCCAAGACATCATACATTTTTTGAAATGCTTGGAAACTTCTCTATTGGCGATTACTTTAAGGAAGAGGCAATTGCTTTTGCGATGGAATTTATTCTTGACTTTTTAAAGTTGCCAAAAGATAGATTGTGGGTAACAATATATAAAGATGACCTTGAAACAAAAGAGATCTGGAAAAAGCATGGAATCCCTGAAGATAGAATAATACCTCTTGGTGAAGAGGACAATTTTTGGATGATGGGACCAGTTGGTCCTTGTGGACCTTGTTCTGAAATCTACTACGATAGAGGCGCAATTAATGAGAAAGAAGAGGCTGAACTTCCTGGATCATCTGAACGAAGGTTTCTTGAATTCTGGAACCTTGTGTTTACACAGTACGATAGACAAATCGATGGGACTTTAAAACCTCTTCCAAGAAAAAACATCGATACTGGTATGGGACTTGAACGTATCACAAGTATTATAGAAGGAGTTGATTCTGATTTTGAAACTGATCTATTTATGCCGATAATTGAGCATATAGAAAAGCTATCTGGGGTTGCATATAAAACTTCAGAAAAATCAATTCGTGCAATGCGTGCAATCTCAGATCACGCAAGAGCTGCAACCTTTCTTATAGGAGATCATGTAATACCAAGTAACGAAAAACGTGGTTATGTTTTAAGAAGGCTTATTCGTAGAGCAATGCTTTTTGGAAGATCAATTAATCTTACGGAACCCTTTCTATACAAACTTGCTCAAACTGTCTCTGATCTGATGGGTGATATTTATCCAGAGGTGAGGGAAAATCTTACTTATATTCAGTCAGTTTTGAAAGACGAAGAAACTAAATTCAATTCTACACTTAAAGATGGTCTTTACTATCTTGACAATGTAATTGAGGATTTCAAGAAAAAGGGTATTAAAGAAATTCCAGGAGATGTAGTATTTTATCTTTATGATACATTGGGTGTGCCTGTCGAAATAACAGAGCTTGCTCTCAAAGAAGTTGGCTTTACCTACAATAAGGAGCGCTTTGAGGAGCTTCTTGAAAATCAAAAAGAAAAAGCAAGAGCATCTTTTAAGGGAAGCGAGGCATTTCTTGAAAGAGTATCATTCGGTGCAGTAAAGAATATTGTTGGAAATGTCGAGTTTGTTGGCTATGATACACTTGAAACAGTTGCAACTCTAAAATCCATAATTGTTGATGGAAATCTTGTTGAAAGCACTAAAGATACTCATGCAGTTCTTGTTTTTGACAAAACACCATTCTACGCAGAAAAGGGTGGTCAAGTTGGGGATACAGGTACAATAAAAGGTGAAAATTTTGAATTTGAAGTGTATGATACCCAAGCGCCAGTTGAGGGACTCATTGTCCACATAGGAAAGCTAAAGGGATTTGCTAAAATTGGGGACATTGCAACGCTTACTGTTAATTCTTTAAGAAGACAGGCCATAAAAAGAGCGCATACTTCAACACATATACTGCAGGCAGTTTTAAGAAGACACTATGGTGAGAACGTAATGCAACAGGGTTCTGAAGTTAAGGACGACGAATTTAGATTTGACTTTAACTTTCAAGGAACATTTGAACCTGAAGAGTTATTTAATATTGAAAGAGAAATTAATGAAATTGTACTAAGGAACCATAAAGTTAATGTCCACATTATGCCATTTAGCAAAGCAAAAGAGTTTGGTGCACTTGCATTTTTTGAGGAGAAATATGGTGAGGTTGTGCGTGTTATTGAAGTTGAAGGGATAAGTAAGGAGCTTTGTGGCGGAACACATGTCTCCAATACAACCGAAATTGGTCTTGTTGTTCTTATGCAACCCAAAACCGTTGCTTCAGGTATTAAGAGGATTGAAGGTTTGACTGGACTTAAAGCATACGATTATTTAATAAATAAAAGGAAACTTATAAATATTCTCGAAAGTACTCTCAAAACTCAGGAAGATAAACTTGTTAGAAGAAGTGAAGAAATCCAAATAAGGGTTAAGGAGCTTGAAAAAGAACTTACAAACCTCAAATCTAAAATTCTTGAGGGAACAATCAAAAATCTCAAACCAACCATCAAAATTAAGGAGATACCTCTATATGTTTATGATTTTAACGAGGGTACTCTTAATGATCTTAGAAAGGCATATGATTTATCTAAGAAATTCCTAAAAGTTGGAACAGTTATCTTTGTTTCAAAGTTTAATGGTACCTCCTTTATACTTGTGGGAAGTCTTGATGATAAGCTTTCAAGCCTTGAGGTCCTCGAAAAGGTTAAGGATGTAATTCCTCTAAAAGGTGGCGGAAATGAACGTATTGCACAGGGTAGTTTTGATGGTAAAATAGAAGTAGAAAAAATTATAAATGTATTGGGTGGTTGATTTTGGAGCAGTTAAGACCAATTTTGGCGCTTGATGTTGGAAATGTAAATATTGGTATTGCAATCTCTGACAAGGAGCGAATTTTCGCAATGCCTTTGGCTGTTATAAAGCGTGATGGGAATGAAATTGAGGCGATTAAAAACATAATAACTGAAAGAGAGGTCGAAGAGATTGTTGTTGGTCTTCCTAAAACTCTAAGTGGTACAATTGGACCACAAGCGAATATTGTACTTGATTTTTTAGATGAACTGAAGAAGGTGCTCCCTGAAGTAAAATTTGTAACCTGGGACGAGCGATATACAAGTGTTATCACTCATAAGATGCTTCGCTTTCAGGGAATTAGATCAAAAAAAGAACGTAAAATAAAGGACAAGTTCGAAGCACTTTTTATTCTTGAAAGTTATCTCGAATTTTTAAGGAGGCAGAAACGAGAAGAAGAAAATGGTTAGTCCTTGTATCTGTATTGTCAGTAGTGGTTATTGTTGTGCTTGTTGGACTTTCATTTTTTGAGCCTTTTTTAGTTTTTAAAAATGCAAAAATTCTTGAGCTTGACAAAGGATGTACCACAAGAGATATTGCTTTTATTTTAAAGGATAAGGGTGTTATTTGGGAACCGTACTCTTTTATTTTTTGGTCAAAGGTGCTAAACTATGACTCAAAATTAAAAAGCGGTATTTACGATTTAAAACCTGTTTCAAATATGAGTGAACTCCTTTTAGCGCTTTCAAAAGGGGGACGTCCTAAGGAGCTAACTATTACAATTCCCGAGGGATTTACCTCAATGGATATAGCAGAACGCCTCTACAATAACGGTATAGTTAGGGATAAAGATCTATTTTTAAAGTATATCAAACCATACGAGGGGTATCTATTTCCGGATACGTATAATTTTTATGAAGATATGCAGTATGAAACGATTCTAAAAAAGTTTTTAGATAGATTTAATGAAGTTGTGCCTCAAAATTACGACGAATTAGCAAAGAAAAAAGGTCTAACAAAGAAACAAGCGATAATTCTTGCTTCAATTGTTGAAAAGGAGGCAAAATTCAACGAAGACAGGCCCATTGTTGCATCGGTGTTTCTAAATAGGCTTGCAATTGGAATGCCTCTTCAAGCGGATTCAACGATTCTATATGCATTAGGTATCCATAAGGAATGGCTTACAAAGGAAGACTACCAGATTGACTCGCCATATAATACTTATAAATATGTGGGACTTCCTCCTACTCCTATTTGTAATCCTGGACTGAAATCGATAATTGCAGTAGTTGAAGCGCCAAAGACTGATTACTATTATTTTATGACAACGCCTGAGGGAAAGGCAATTTTTTCAAAGACACTTGCAGAGCATGAAGCTAATCTAAGAAAGTATTATGGAGGAGTATAAATGGAGGATTTAAAAGAAGTTAAATCAAGAGAAGTAGTTAGAAGAATAAAGATGAAAAAAGAATGGATTTGGTTTGTGCAGGCAATTTTTGAAGATACCCATATGGCAGCAATTACCCTTGGAGATTCTGAAAGTCTTACATTTTTTTATGATAAGAAAAACGAAGACTTCATAAATGAATACCTCTCAAGAATTTTTGAGTTTTTAGAAAAAGAAGGTTTGTAGCTTAAAAACCATTTTTTCGCAAAGACAACTTTATAGAAGTCAAAGATTACTTAACGTAGCATTAAACCATGTTTTAGGTTTAAAAATCATTTTCCGTAAGTTAAATTGTTTTTCCGTTTCTAAAGGAATTAGCCTTTAGACTTCATCTTTTCAATGGGTTTACGATTGAAATAAGTTTAAGTGTATTGAAGACCTCTTCAAAACGCTTTTAAAAAATCAAAAAAATATTAGAATATAATTTAGAAAGATGGGGATTTTTTGAAATTAAAAAAAATGGCATGGAAGGAAGGAGGCTTTAATGAAAGCTATATTAAAGAAGGAAAGGGATGTTGGCTTTGTGATTGAGAATGTCCCAATTCCTACAATTGGGGACGATGAAATCCTTGTAAAGGTTGAGGTTGCATCAATTTGTGGAACTGATGTCCATATATACGATTGGAATGAATGGGCCCAAAATAGGATCAATCCACCTTTGATCGTCGGCCACGAGTTTGCAGGTGTGGTTGTTGAAAAAGGATCGGAAGTTAAACGTATCAATGTTGGTGATTTTGTCTCCGCAGAAACCCATATATATTGTAATCATTGTGATATGTGTCTTATGAATCATAGAGAAGTTTGTAGAAACTTAAAAATTTTAGGTGTTGATACAAATGGTGCCTTTGCAGAATATGTTAAAATTCCTGAGCGTGTTGCTTGGGTGAATCCAAAGGAAATTCCACATAAATTTGCTTCTATTCAAGAACCACTTGGAAATGCAGTTGACACAGTCCTTTCAGAGGATATCTCTGGAAAAACTGTTCTTGTAACAGGTGCTGGGCCAATTGGACTCCTTGCTATTGGCGTTGCAAGAGTATTTGGCGCAACAAAAATTATTGTATCTGACTTATCAAACTACCACCTTGAAATAGCTAAAAGGATGGGTGCAGATGTTGTGGTTAATCCTAAAGAAACAAACCTCAGAGAAGTTGTGCTTAATGAAACTCACGGGCTTGGGGTCGATGTTTCCCTTGAAATGTCTGGTGCAAAGTCTGCTCTTTCTGATGCATTAAAACTTACTAAATTTCTTGGAAGGGTTTCACTTTTAGGACTTTTTGATAACGGTGTTGAAATTAATCTTACAGACGATGTAATTTTCAAAAAATTGCGAATCTACGGGATTACAGGGAGAAGAATCTTTGAAACTTGGCAAATTGTTTCGGATTTACTTAGAAGTAGGAGACTTGATGTCTCACCTGTAATAACTCATGAATTTAAGCTTGAAGAAGTTGAAAAAGGTATAGAACTCATGAAGAGTCATCAATCAGGAAAAATTTTATTGTATCCATAATTTAAGGAGGCAAAAAATATGAATAAATTTGAATTTTTAGAAAAAGAACTTAACGAACTGAAGGAAAAGGGGACTTACAATACAATACGTGTACTTGAAAGTGCACAGGGACCATGGGTTGTAATTAATGGAAGAAAAATGCTTAATCTCTGTGCAAATAACTATCTTGGGCTTATAACAAACGAAGAGGTAAAAAACGCTGCAATTGAGGGTGTAAAAGAATTTGGCGTTGGTGCAGGTGCTGTAAGAACGATTGCAGGCACATTAAAGCTCCATGAGGAACTTGAGAGAAAGCTTGCTGAATTTAAGCATGCGGAGGCAGTGATTCTTCTTCAATCAGGTATTCTTGCAAATATTGCAACAATTCCTCTTGTTGTTGGTGAAGGCGACCTTATATTCTCTGATGAATTAAACCACGCTTCAATTATTGATGGATGTAGGTTAAGTAAGGCAACGATTGTCCGATACAAGCACCTTGATATGGCAGATTTAAAGGCAAAACTTGAGGATTACAAGGACTACAACGTAAGAAAACTCATCGTAACAGATGGTGTATTTAGTATGGATGGAGATATTGCACCACTTCCAGATATTGTTGAGCTTGCCGAAAAATATAGTGCAATTACAATGGTTGATGATGCTCATGGTGAAGGCGTGCTTGGTGATCATGGAAGAGGCATACTTGATTATTTCCATCTTGAAGGGAAGATTGATATTGATGTTGGCACTCTTTCTAAGGCATTTGGTGTCATTGGGGGATATGTTGCAGGAAATAAGACTCTTATAGAATATATGAAGCAAAGAGCACGTCCATTCTTGTTTTCAACACCTCTATCACCTGCAGATACATCTGCCCTAATAAAAGTTGTGGAAATCCTTTCAAGAGATGATTCATTGGTTAAAAAACTTTGGGAGAATGGAAATTATATTAAAGAGCAATTCAAATCATACGGTTTCAATATCGGACATTCACAAACTCCAATTACACCTGTTATAATTGGGGAAGAAAAAACTGCAATGGAATTTAGCAAAATGCTCTTTGATGAAGGAGTTTTTGCACAGGGTATTGTTTACCCAACTGTTCCAAAAGGAACTGGAAGAATTAGAGTTATGGTATCAGCTTCACATACAAAAGATGACCTTGATTTTGGAGTAAAAAAGTTTGTTGAAATTGGAAGAAAACTGGGGGTAATTAAATGATATCAGCAATTGTTTTGGGTGCAGGTATTGGAAAAAGAATGCACTCACAATTACCGAAAGTTCTCCATAAGATCTGTGGAAGAGAAATGATTTTTTATGCAATTGATTCTGTAAAGGATGTTGCCGATAACGGTGTAGTCGTTGTGATAAATGAGGCAATACCAAAAGAGATTTTTGAAGGTTATGAAATAAAAGTTCAAAAAAAACCTCTTGGAACAGGTGATGCTGTAAAGGTTGCAATAGATGGTCTTGATACTGACCTTGTGCTTATAACAACAGGCGATAATCCACTCTTTGAAAGAGAAGATATCCTTGGCTTTTATAACTTCTTTAAGGAAACAAACTCTGATGTTGCATTTATCTCCGCAGAATCTGATGACCCAACAAATCTTGGAAGAGTTGTAAGAATTGGAAACGAATTTTTGAAGATTGTAGAAGAGACAGATGCAACAAATGAAGAGAAGGTTATAAAAGAGATTAATACAGGTGTTTATCTATTTAAATTTGAGCAACTTAAAAAGCTTTTAGAAAAGATCAGCAATGAAAATGCCCAAGGTGAGTATTATCTTACAGATGCTTTAAAGATTGCGAAGGAAGAAGGTCTTAAGGTTTCCGTTTATAAACTTCCAAAGAAGCTTCCAATTTATGGTATAAATAATAGATATGAGCTTTCAATTGCAGAAAAAATAATTCAGGAAAAGATTTTAAAGAAGCATATGCTTAACGGTGTTACGATACATAATCCTGAAACCCAGAAGATCGATTACTTTGTTGAGATAGAGAATGATACAGAAATTCTTCCAGGATGCCTTTTGGAGGGAAAGACAAAAATTGAATCTAATTGTGTTATAGGGCCATTTGCACAAATTGTTGATTCTCATATATCCAAAGGAAGCACTGTTAAACAATCGGTTGTTCTTAGTTCTTATGTTGGTGAAAATTGCTCTATTGGTCCATTTGCCTATGTGCGACCTGAAAATCTCCTCGTTAAGAATGTTAAGATTGGTACATTTGTTGAGGTAAAGAAGTCAAAATTTGATGAGGGAGCAAAAGTTCCGCATCTTTCTTATATTGGAGACGCAACTATTGGAAAAAACGTAAATATTGGGGCAGGCACCATTACCTGTAATTTTTCAGGGCTTGAAGGCAATAAGAAAAATCCAACATACATTGAAGACGATGTATTTATTGGCTCACATTCAACTCTTGTTGCACCACTTGTTATTCGAAAAGGAGCTTATACTGCAGCAGGTTCAGTTATAACTCAAGAAGTACCAGAAGATTCTCTTGCAATAGCAAGAGCACAACAGGTAAATAAAATTGGATGGGTTAAGAGGAGGAAGGGGCAAAATGGTTAAAGAGATCATTACAATGGACGAAGTGAAGATTTTTACAGGAAACTCAAATGTACCTCTTGCAGAGTCAATTGCATCTTATCTCAACATGAAGCTAAGTCCAGCAATCGTTTCAAGATTCCCTGATGGGGAAATACAGGTGAGGTGTCTTGAGTCAGTGAGGGGAAAAGATGTGTTTATAATTCAATCAACACAAACGCCTGCAGAAAATTTACTTGAATTGCTGATAATGATTGATGCTGTAAGACGTGCCTCTGCAAGAAGCATCTCTGCTGTAATTCCTTTCTTTGGTTATGCAAGACAGGATAGAAAGACGAAATCGAGGGAGCCAATTTCTGCAAAACTCGTTGCAAATCTCATAACAACTGCAGGTGCCACAAGGGTTATCTCGGTAGACTTGCATGCAGCACAAATTCAGGGTTTTTTTGATATTCCAACTGACAACCTTACGGCAGTTTTAATTCTTGGAAAATACTTTAGAGAAAAGAATCTTGAAAATCCAGTTGTTGTGGCACCAGATGTAGGTGCTGTACAAAGGGCAACTACATTTGCACAAGAAATCCCACATGCAACGCAAGCGATATTTGTAAAAAAGAGATTAAGCCCCGAGGAGGTTGAAACTTCAAGGCTCATTGGAGAAGTTGAAGGGAAAAATGTAATTCTTGTTGATGATGCAATTCATACTGGAAACACTCTTATAAGTGCAGCAAAGGAGGTCTTAAGGCGCGGTGCAAAAGAAGTTTATGCAACGGCAACCCATGGCATATTTGCTCAAGACTCTCTTAAAAATCTCGAAGAATCTCCAATAAAAGAAATTGTTGTAACTGATACTCTTCCCGTTTTAAGCAGACCAAATTTACCTGAGAAAGTAAAGGTTTTAAGTGTTGCACCACTTATAGCTGAAGCGATAAGAAGAATATTAATGCATGAATCTGTATCTGAACTTTTTGAAAAAAAGTAATTTTTGATATAATATAAAGCTAAATTGTTTATTGAGGAGGAATAGATATGAAAAGAGTTTCCTTAAATGCAGAAAGAAGAGAAGTTACAACAAAGGGTGATACAAATAAAATAAGAAGAGAAGGTAAGATACCTGCTGTTGTTTATGGTAAAATTACCGAAACCTTCTATGTAGCGGTAAACTATAAGGACTTTACAAAAATTGAGCATGAAGTTGGTAGATCTGCAATTTTTGATTTAAATGTTGAAGGAAAAACTTATCCTTCAATTATAAAAGAGATTCAAATTGATCCAATTAAGAGAAATATAATTCATATTGATTTTGAAGCAGTCGATCTCTCAAAACCTGTCTATATGACAATTCCTTTAACTTTTGTTGGTGAAGCAATTGGTGTAAAGAAGGGTGGTATCCTTGATCCATCTTTACACGAAATTGAGGTTGAAGGACTTCTTACTGATCTTCCAGATAAGGTTGAAGTTGATGTATCCAATCTTGATATTAAGGATGTCATTTATGTAAAAGATTTGAATCTTGGAGATAAGGTTAAGATTTACTCTGATCCAGATGCTGTAGTGGTATCGGTTGTAACACCTACAACTGAAGAGGTTGTAGCACCTGCTTCAACTGAGGCACAGAGCGTAGCACAACCTACAGAAGCAAAGGCAGAAACAAAAACTGAGTCATCTAAGGAAGGAGCAAAGGAGAAATAAGATTATTGAAATATATTCGACAGGCTACCCAGAGCAATGGGGGAGCCATATTTTTTAAAGCCATATTTTTAAAGGTGTAAAATGAGAGTTCTTTTTT
>PNIL01000047.1 GCA_002877955.1 Caldisericum exile
TTGAGGATTTTTTCGCATGACCCTCATAAAAATTTAACTTTTACCTAAAGAAAATATGTGAAAAATTTTGGTCATCGCTTAAGTTAATATTTACAAAAGGTTCATTTGAATAATAAATGCAAAGAAGAAATGTAAAAATTCCCTTGAGTTGTTTTATTCTTTTATAAAAGTTTTCATCATCTCCACTTTTATAAAGAAACCAATAAACCTTGTCTATTTTAGAGTTTATTTTGAAAAAGAAGGATTATAGCTAAGAGAATTAATGCCAAAAAATAACAATAAGAATTAATGCTACAGGCATTCATAATGGGATTGATAAATCTGAAAAAAGTTTCTTAAGAGCTTAGGAGAAATTTACAGGATAAAGATAAGGTGTTGAAAGACAGGGATAGATTTGCAACAGATCTTATTGGAAAATCCATTTTTAACTGCCACAATGAAAATTTGAAGAAAATCATCCTTTATGGAATTTAACGAGCTTGTGAAGGGCAAAAACACAATACTTATGTGTGAAAATGAAAAAGTAAAAGAATATATGGTTGCAGTAAGAGACGAAAACAACAATCTCCTTGGATATTTTGAGATTATACAAAAATTGTTATAATGAGATAACTCCGACCAAAGATACCTAAGAGGGAAACCTCATGGTGCTTTGGCGATAGGGTATAATGGGAAACTGTTATGCCTGCCATTTTGCAAAGGAGGTAAGAGATGAAAAAAGTAACAAATGTTTTGCTGTTGTTAGTTTTCCTTGTAACTTTCAGTTTTAACTTTTCATTTGGTAGCAAAGTTGCTCTTGGTGATTCAAGCGGTGTTGTTGAGCTTTCAATTGGAAAAAATGTTGCTTCTTTGAATTTTAAACCGGTTCCTCTTGAGAGTAAACCTATTATTCAAAATGGAAGAACTCTTGTTCCTTTAAGATTTGTATCCGAAGCTTTCGGCGGCTATGTAGATTACAATCCAAATGACAAAACTATTACTCTTGTTTTCGATTTGCATACAATTATCCTAAAGATTGGATCAAAGGTTGCAATTGTTGACGGAAAAGAATTACCTCTTGATGTTGCTCCCTTTATTGAAAAACAATCAGGAAGAACGCTTGTGCCAGTGAGATTTATTTCGGAATCAATTGGTGCAAATGTGGAATGGAATCCCTCAAATAGGACGATCAAAATTATTTACCAACAGAAACCACTTGCAAATAAAAAATCTTTGACATTAAAGGTAATTCATGCAGGAAGCCTAACACAACCTTTAAGAACTCTTGAAAACAATTTCAAGAATTATTATGCAAAACTAAATGTAGATATTACTTTTGAGGATTTTTCAGCAGGAAGCGTTGATGCAGTAAAACAGATAACTGAACTAAAAAAAGAATTTGATGTTGTTGCACTTGCTGATTTTTTCCTTATTCCACAGTATCTTATACCAAAGTACACCGATTGGTACATCGTTTTTGCCACAAACAAACTTGTATTGTGCTATACCGATAAAAGCAAATATGCAAATGAAATAAATTCAAATAATTGGTATGAAATCCTATTAAGAAAAGATGTTGATTTTGGATATGCAGAACCAAACTCAGATCCTTGTGGTTATAGGACACTTCTTATGTTCCAACTTGCAGAGCAGTATTATAAAAAGCCCCAACTCTACCAAAGCCTTTTAAATGCAACTAAACCGAAAAATATCCGTCCAAAATCAGTTGAGCTCGTTGCTTTACTTCAGGCAAATGAGCTTGACTATGCCTTTGAATATGAGTCAGTTGCCGTGCAAAATAATCTAAAATATATCTCTTTTCCAGACGAACTCAATCTCGGAAATCCTGATCTTACGGACTGGTATGAAAAAGCATCTTTAACACTAAAGGATGGTACAGTTGTAAAAGGTGCGCCAATTCTATATGGACTTACGATTCCAAACAATGCACCAGAAAAAGAGTTTGCACAAAGATTTGTACTATATTTACTTAAATACGGTAAAAGTGTTTTTGAGAAATCAGGGCAACCTTTTGTTCCATTCAAAGCATATCCAGATATTTATAAATTACCTGCACCTGTAAGAATGGGGATTATGAAATAAAATTTTCAATAATTACTTCACCTACTCTTGATTTCCCCCTGCAATAAATTGCAGGGGAATTAATAAAGTTAAAAAAGAGGGGGGTTTTTTATGAAACTGATTAAAAATTGTATTAATTTTGGTAATCCTTTTTTCTTTTGTTGAATTCTCTTTCAGTGTAGCTTTTTCGAGGACTTTTTCATTTAACATCAGAATTACTAAAGGCACTGTAAAACAGGCTTTTTAAGAACATTTTGGGGGGAATAGACTCATAGGAAGGAAACTCAATTGTGCTAATATCCGATGGAGGCTACTTTATTAAAGGCAAAATAAAAATAGCTAAAGATATTGTACAAAAAGATGTCTTCTTTGCGAAATTCAATTCGAATGATGATTTAGAATATTGGTTAAAAGCGGCTTCGGAATGACAACCATTTTGAGGGG
>PNIL01000029.1 GCA_002877955.1 Caldisericum exile
CTCCGTCGTATGGGTGGAGTTGTAGGAGGGTCTCCCTCCTCCATTTGGAGAAGAATCCTCGTCACTTTGTTCCTCGGATTGACAATTCTTTTGTGTTTTTTTGGAGAGTATTGAGGGGGCGATTTGTTGTCCCCTCAAAATATTGAGATTTCTCACATTCGTTCGAAGCGACGATACCTTCACGTTTCTGAATTCATTAAGCCAAGAAGGTAGTGAAAACTTCGCATATCTTCCAAAATTCCTCATTTGCAAGAAAAAATGTAATTATTGAGACAAAAGACACAGGATTTGCAATTATAGGCAAAGGATGGTTTTATAGGTGTTGGTTCAGGCGTTTTAAAATTTGACAATGGTTTTAACCTCAAATGGGCAAAAAGAAACAATAAAATATCACTTAGCTATGTCGATGTAAGGGATCAATATGTTGTTGCAATCGGAAACTTAAGCTTCCCAAAAGAGAAAGTCAACAATAACGAAATTTTTGCAATCAAATTTCCCGAAGATAATCTTAAAGGTTTCGGTTTTACAGATTTTAGTGTAAAAGAAGAATCTGAAACTCCCGATATTAATGAAACGCTGAATTTAAAAACTCAAAATATAAATGTGAGTTCTAAGCCTTTTCAATTTGAATTCTCAAATTAAAACAGTGTGAAAGTAAATTTTAATAGGTAAAATTGACTATTAAGTGCTATAATGTAGAGGAAAAATTTTTTGGAGGTAAGAAAAATGAGAAAATTGATTTTAGCAATTGTTATTTTATCTTTTGCAGTTTTATCAATTTCTTGTGCGAGAAACTCTTTAACCACAACACCTGTTTCGATTGTTGGCAAATGGCAAGTTACTTCTCAATGGGTGCCAGATAATGGTTGGTCTACAGTGGATAACCCCACTTATTTTGAGTTTAAAAGTGATGGTACTTTAATTAAAACAGAAGGCAATGATACAATAACAGGAACTTATGAATTAAAGGGAAATGAGCTAACAATAACTTTGAATAATTCTACTTCTACATTCAACGTGGTGCTTAAGAATGATACCCTTGAAATAAGCAATCAAGATTTAGGTTATAAGATGCAAAAGACTCAATAGATTATAAAAAGGAGGAGAATGTGATAGAAATTGGAACAAGTGTTGAGGACTTTGAGTTAAAGGATCAAAACGAGCAATCGTTTAAGTTGTCAGATTTTAGAGGAAAGAAAGTTTTGCTTTCATTTCATCCGCTTGCTTGGACTGCTGTTTGTGAAAAACAGATGCAATCACTTGAAGCAAATCAAGAAGTCTTTGAATCCCTAAATACCGTTGCAGTGGGCATAAGTGTTGATTCTGTTCCTTGTAAAAAGGCGTGGGCAGAGCATATAGGTGTTAAGAAAACCCGTCTTCTTTGTGATTTTTGGCCACACGGTCATGTTGCAGAGCTTCTAAAGGTTTTCAGGCACTTTAACGGTTTTTCTGAAAGGGCAAACATCATTCTCGATGAGGAGGGGAAAGTTATTTTTGTGAAAGTTTATCCAATAAAAGAACTTCCCGACATAAACGAGATTATAGAATTTTTGAAGGGGAGTTAATTTTATGGATGTAACAAAGGCAATTGAGACTCGTAGAGCATACCGCTCGCTTGAACCGTTTGAGGTTACAGAAGATCTCATAAGAGACCTTGCATATCATGCATCTCTTGCTCCCAGTTGCAACAATACTCAACCCTTCCGATATGTTTTTGTCTTTGAAAAAGATGCGCTTGAGAAACTATTTGCCTCTCTTCCAAAGGGAAACCAGTGGGTAAGAAATGCAGGTTTGTTGATTGTTGTCTTTACTTCAAAGGATTTTGCCTGCAATATGCGAAATGGAATTTATGCATATTATGACACGGGATTATCAAATGCGTTTCTAATATTAAGGGCAACAGAGCTTGGACTTGTTGCTCATCCTATCGCAGGTTTTGACGAAGCAATTGTTAAAAAGGCAGTTAATCTCTCAGAAAATTATGAAGTAGTTACTTTGATAGTTGTAGCAAAACATGCAAAAGAAATTTCACCATTACTTTCTGAAAAGCAAATAAAATCTGAACATATGCGTCCAGAGAGAAAAAGGTTTGAAGAGTTTTGCTATCTTAACAAGGTAGGAGAATGAATATAGCGCTTCTTATAATTGATATGCAGGAGGACTTCTTAAACGAGTCCTCCCCTCTTTTTGTAAAGGGTGGAAAAGATATTATTCCAAATATAGAAAGGCTTCTATCGTTTTTTAGGAAGCATAACTTTCCCCGCATTTTTGTAAAAAGAGAGCATCGAAGCGAAGTTGATATTGATAAACCTCGAATTCCATATGGAGGCTCTGTGCTTTTGCCGAATTCAAAAGGCGCTTCCATAGTTAAACCTCTTCTACCAACAGAATCAGAAATTGTTGTCATAAAGAAGCGATTCTCTGCATTTTTTCATACAGAGTTAGATCTCATTTTAAGGCGTCTTCATATTGATACACTTGTTATTACAGGCGTTCAAACGCCTAATTGTATAAGGGCAACAGCTGTTGACGGTCTTTCTTATGATTATGACATCATAATTGCAAGTGATGGTACTGCGTCAAGCTCATACGAAATACAAAAGGTAAATCTTCTCGACCTTAAAAATATGGGGGCAAAAGTTCTTGAAACGCATGAGATTATTGAATTAATAAAGCGCATATATAATGTATAATTGAGTATGGCAAAGTGCATGCGTTGTGGAAAACCTGCAACAATCTATCTTGAGGGATTGCGTTTTTGTGAAGATTGCTTTAAAATTCATGTAGAGCGTGAATTTGAAGAAGCTATAGAAGGTCATGCAATAGAAAGTAGACTCATCAACGCAAACGATCGTATTATGGTTGCAGTTTCAGGCGGAAAAGATTCTATGGTTCTTTGGTATCTTTTGCATAAATTTAACTTCAATATAGTGCCAGTCCATTTAAACTTACATTACGGTGTCTTTTCAGAAAAAAGTGTTGAAGTTGTTAAAAAATTCTCCGAAAAAATTAGCAAGAAGGTTCTTATTTATAGTGTAATTGAAGATTTTGGCATTAACATGGAAGATGTATTTAGAAAAGCTAAGAATCGCCCACGTTGTGCTGTTTGTGGTGTTATAAAGAGGTATCTTATAAATAAAATCGCCTTAGATTTAAAAGTGGATTCAGTTGCAACAGGTCACAACCTTGATGACGGAGCTGCAACAACCCTTAAGGCAATTTTAAATTGGGATTTTAATACTCTTTCAAGAAATTATCCTCTAACTCCACCCTATAAAGATAAACTTGTAAAAAGGATAAAACCACTTTACAGATTAGCAGATGCTGAGCTAAAAGCATACGCAGATCTTTTAGGTATAGATTACACAACTGAAATTTGTCCTTACAAAATAGGTCGTGTTACGCTTTCAAAGACAAAGGACATTTTAAATGAAATAAATACTCAATTTAAAGGAGTCAAAAGAACATTCTATTACGGATATCTTCGCAATAACACTTTATTCAAAAAGGATGAAGTTGAATTAAAGGAGTGCAAAATCTGTGGTATGCCAACCTCAAACGAAGATGGAATTTGTGAGTTTTGCAAATTAACCAAGGATATGGAAAATGGCTAAAATCCTAAAAGATGGTGATTTGGTTGAGATAATCGATTCAAAAGATAGGATATTTCTTCTTAAACTCAAGAAGGGTGAAAAATCCCATTTTCATTTTGGAATTCTTGAGCATGATTCAATCATAGGTAAAAAGGAAGGTACTTTTGTTAAATCGCTTAAAGGAGATGAGGTTTTAGTTTTTAAGGTTAGAACACCCTTTTATGTAGTCCATATGAGAAGGGTCTCACAGATCATTTATCCAAAGGATATCGGTGCAATTTTAATTCATGGAGATATCTATCCTGGACTAAGAATATTTACCGTTGGTGCAGGTGCTGGTGCACTTCCTATATATTTACTACAAATCCTTAACGGTAAGGGTAAGCTCATCGTATATGAAGTGCGTAGCGACTTTGTTGATGTATTTCTTGCAAATGTCTATGATTTTTTCAAAACTATCCCTAAAAATCTTATCATAAGAAGAAAAGACATATACAACGAACCTATCGAAAAAGAAGATGCACCGTTTGATAGGGTTATTTTAGATGTGCCAGAACCGTGGCGCGCATTACAAAATGTAAAAGATTCTCTCAAAGTTGGTGGTATTTTGATAAGTTATAGTCCTACAACTCAACAAATCACAGAGACAAAGCATGCACTTGATTCCCTTAAGGAATTTTACCACCTTGGAACTTTTGAGATTTTAGAGAGGCGTTGGAAAGTTGAAGCCCTTTCTACCCGACCCGTTGATAGAATGGTTGCCCATACTGGTTTCATACTTGTTGCAATAAAATTAAAAAAGAAGTAAAATTTTTTGCAATCGAATATTAATTCGTATATAATGAATTATGAAAAGGAGGTTTTAATGCGAATTAAATTAACTTTTGAGGATTTGAAGGGGCGCGATATTGTCCTTCCTATACACTATGGGTATCTTCTTCACTATCTTGTCTATAATATATTCTCAGAAGGAATGGCTCAAAAACTATATCTTGAAGGCTTTCCAATTGACGGTAAAAAATTTAAACTCTTCACCTTCTCAAACATCATTGAAAGAGGGACAAAAGTGAATAACGCCTTGAATTTTGGCAAATATATCACCTTCTATTTCTCCTCACCACTTTATGAAATCGTTGAAGATCTTGGCTCAAACGCCTTTAGAAAAACAGGTATTACTCTAAACGATTTTAACTTATTTCTTGTTGCAGTTGAGGTGATAAAAGCTCCTCGTTTAACCGACAATGTCCTTATACGCACACTTTCCCCCATTACAGCCTACAGCACTTTTTTCAATAACGGAAAGCGCACCACTCACTACTATCGCCCTACTGAAAGTGAATTCAATAGACTTATAGAACAGAACGCACAGAATAAATATCTGATTATAAAGAAGGCACAGGGCTTGCCTATAAAAGAAGATGAAATAAATAACCTACACATTTCCATTGAACCTTATAAATTTTCTCTTGAAAAGAATAAAAAGATTGTTTATTTCAAAAATACTGTAATCGAGTGTTTTTCAGGTATTTTCAAACTTACAGGCTCTTTGGAACTCATTTATGCAACCTACGATGCTGGGCTTGGTGTAAAATCTTCCGAAGGCTTCGGCATGTGGGATGTGTGGAATGAAAGAAGCAATTTAAAATAAGGAAGTAAAGGAGGAAAAAAATGGTTGAATCAATTGCAAAAATTGGCAAATTAGTAAGAGGTGGCGGATCGCAAGCTGGTAAAGGTTTCACCGAAAAACTTGAAGAACTGATTATGAATATCTATGGAAAGGACAATAAAAACAAACAGTACCTTCTCAAAATTGTCTTAAAGAAGGATAATGATAACTCTTATAAGTTTGTCGGAGTGGATATTGAAGATTTAAAAGAAGATTCTTGTCTAAAATCTCTTTATAGAAGTGCTGGTGGCAATGCCATAAATCCTTCTCCAACAGCTCAAAAAACAGATAAAGATACCTTTGGAAACAAAATCCTTAAGTTTTTTGAAAGAGCCTCAAGTGAGGAAAATGATTCAAAAGATCTTTTCAAAAGTATTTACGATGCCCTTAACAAAGAAGAATCAAATATACGGAGTCAAATAGAAGAAAAGGCTAAAGAAAAGGCTACTTATCTTATTACAATTACTCTCATTGAAAATGAAAAAGAACTATATCTTTTAGATAAAGATGAGTTTGTAAATTACTTTTTAAATCAAGTTGAGGCAAAAGAATCTCGTTTTTCTGGTTATGGGACATGTAGTATTTGTGGTAAAAAGGGAGAGGTTTACGGAGGAGTCTTCCCATACGCCTTCTTTAATTTGGATAAGGAAGGATTTTTAAATAAATTTGATAAAAAATATTCTTACAAAAACTTTCCTATATGTAAAGATTGCATAAGAGATCTTGAAGAGGGCAAAAAGTTTATAGAAAATAAGTTGCAATACACCTTTGTTAAAGGTTTACGGTATAGGATCATCCCCCAAAATATTACTCAAGACGAAGAGTCTTTTGGAGAATTAATAGATATATTGAAAAGACAAGATAAAGCAATTAGCGTCAAAAATTTAATGAGGATAACAGACGATGAAGATGAGATTTTATACAACCTGGCAGAGAAAGACGACACATTTACTTTAAATTTTCTCTTCATTGAAAAGAGTAACAAGGCAGAAAAAATTCTTGCTTTAATCCAGGATGTATTACCATCTCGCTTGAGAAAAATATTTGATGCCAAAAAGAAAGTTGATGATACTTTTAAGGAGGTGCTTGAATATGAGCACAATTTTAGTTTCGGAACAATAAGGCAGTTTTTCTTTAAAAGCGATTCTAATAAGAAAGAAACGGATCTTGATAAATATTTTTTGGATTTGACTGATAAGATTTTCAAAGGAAGAAGAATTGAAAAAGATTTTTTGTTTTATTATCTTATGAAAGGGATAAGAGAAGAATTTGTAAAGTTAGGAACAAAGGAGCGAGAAATATTTAAATTTAAAAGTATTGATGCACTAACTGTTTATTACTTTTTGAGTGTTTTAAGATTAATCGATATAAAGGAGGTAAGTATGGAAGAGCGTAAGTTTGATGTTTTCTTCAGTAAATTTGGAAATGCTCTTGAAGATCCCCTTAAAAAAGGGCTCATTCTCTTAGGTGCTGCAACACAAACTTTATTAGAGGTACAGCAGGACAAAAGAGGAAGCAAACCATTTTTAAAGTACCTTAAAAGCCTGAAGATGGATGAAAAAGATTTTAAAGAATTACTTCCAAAGGTTCAAGCAAAACTTGAGGAGTACGAATCCCTTCCTTATGCGAAAGACTTTTTGGAAGAAGCTTCTTATTACCTTTTACAAGCAGGCGATAAGTTTAAGATGAATGTATCTGAAATGAACTTTTATTTTACTGTTGGAATGAATTTAAAGTGGGAAATTTTAAAATCATTGAATAAGGAGGTAAAAAATGAACGAAATTAAGAGAAGAGAAATCCTTTTTCTCTACGATGTAACATTTGCAAATCCAAATGGCGATCCAAACGACGAAAACAAGCCAAGGATTGATGAAGAGACAATGATTAACTATGTAACTGACGTAAGGTTAAAACGTACCATAAGAGACTATCTGAAGGATTATAAAAACAAAGAGATTTTTATTTTTGAAGAATCTGGTGAAAAGGGCGAAAGAATATCAAAAAAGGAAAGGATAAAGAAATACGGAAATGACCCAAGAAAGGCGCTCGAAGAGTGTATAGATTTACGTCTTTTTGGTTCAACTTTTGCAATAGAAAATAAAGATAAAGGAAAAAATAAGGTTGAAACCTCAGAAACAACAGAATCTCAAGAAAACAACCTTTCTATAACTGGTCCTGTTCAGTTTAAGTTTGGAAAATCTCTTCACAGGGTAAAATTGGAGTTTGTAAAAGGAACAACTGTAATGCCTGGTGGAGAAGGAAAACAAGCAGGAACATTCACTGAAAAGTATGTTCTTCCATATTCTTTGATTTGTTTCTCTGGACTTGTTAATGGAAAGGTTGCAGAGATTGAAGGTATAAACTTAACTCTTGATGATATTAACCTAATGTATGAGGGAATGTGGGAAGGGACAAAGACTTTATTTACAACCTCGAAGGCACAGCAACCTCGACTCCTTCTTGAAGTGGTCTATAAAGATGAAACCTTTCACATAGGGGACCTTGAAAAAGGTCTGAAATTAATTACCAAGGTTGAAGAAGAAGCTTTACGTAGCCCAGAGGATTACTCTGTTGATATCACAAATCTTGTAAGCCTACTTGAAAAATACAAAGATCATATCGATTTCATAAGGGTAAAAGAAGGAGATCTAATTAAGTTTAATTACAACGGAGAGCAGACTTCTCTATCAAAGGTGCTTATAGATAAAGGTTTTGAAGTTAAAGAGTTTGGATTTTGATTAGGATTATGGAAACAGTAATCTTTGAAGTGTTTGGGGATCTTGCTCTTTTTCGAAAATTTTACACAAATACCTCTATCTTAACTTACCCTTTTCCACCACCTACTGCGACCCTTGGTATAATAGGCGCAATAGTTGGTATAGAAAAGGAAAAACTCTTTGACACATTATCTAATGTTGAGGTTGCAATCTCCATTGTTGAGCCCATACGTAAAATACGGTTTAGCCTGAATTACATAAATACCAAAGACAGGACATTTACATTAAAGCGTGGTAGAACTCAAATTCCAACAGAATTTATAAAGTCTCCTCACTATAGGATCTATGTAAGAAATTTAGATAGAGAACTTAATAGTAAGTTTGTTTCCCTACTTCAAAATCATAAAAGCATTTTTATTCCCTACCTTGGAATAAGTGAGCTGTTTTGCAATTTTAGTTTTGTGGGAAAAGAAGAATCAGAGGATCTTATCGCAAAAGAAGAAGTTGAAGTTTCAAGCGTTGTTCCGCTTGACGAAGTAACCGTTTTTCCAAAAAAAGAAGGTCAGAAGCTTTTGAAAGAAAGAGTTCCTCATGCTATGAACAGCGAAAGACTCGTAATTAAATACTCTGATGTTGTGCTCGATGAAGAAGCCAATAAGATTTTGATAAAAGGTAGCTACTCAAGGGTAGGTGAAGAAAATGTCGTCTTCTTTAAACCAATCAGGGCTTTTCTCACATCCTGGTAGAGCTCTTGAAGACCACCTTTTAAATGTAGCAGAACTGACTTATCAGATTGTTGGGGACTCAATCTCTTCAGAGTCCCCATATACTCCTTACGAAAAGAGCATTATAAGTGATGTAAGCTATATTTTAGGTTTGCTTCACGACTTTGGAAAGGCAACAGACTATTTTCAAAATTACCTTAAAGGAGAAAGAGTTGATAAATCAAAAACAAGACATTCTTTTCTTTCTTCTATTGTCTCTTTTGGTGTTGTAAACGCATACTTAAATAGCACTAATAAAGATATCAACCCGACACTTAAAAATTTTCTTAAAATTCTCTCTTACATAGTTGTTGCAAACCATCACTCAGATCTTGATGATTTTTTGAATGAACTTTCAGTTAATCCAATTGACTCAGAATTTGAAGACCTCTTGCAATCCATTAATGAAGTGAAACTTGCAATCTTAGTATCAAATTTGAAAAATGGTTCAATTAACTCTTTCAAAGGATTTTTATCAAAAATAAGTTTTTCAAAAGAAGAAATTTTAAACTTTTATAAATCTTTTAAAAAAGTTCGCCATGGACTCAAGTCTGAGTTCAGGAAAATCACAAATAGCACTGATATAAATATAAGCTACTATTTTCTTGCCAATCTTATGTTTTCTGCACTTATTGGGAGCGATAAAGAAGATGCAGTCCTCCGTAGGCAATTCAATCTACCTTATACAACATTTTCAGATAGTATTATCAAAAGCTATAAAGAGAAACTGCCAAGAAGTAATTTAAGCATGTTAAGGGAGAGTGCTTTTGAAGAGGTTGAGAAAAACTTTTTGGAGTTATTGAAAGGCAACAATTTATCCCATTTATTTTATATTACCCTTCCAACTGGGCTTGGAAAAACTCTTATTGGATTTAATATAGCAAATATTTTAAGGAATCATCTTAATAAAAACCAATCAAAAACTTTTAGAATTATCTATTCACTACCTTTCATAAACATCATTGAGCAAAACGCCATGGTGTTTGAATCGGTTTTAAAAGGAGAGCTTAACAATAATATTACAACTGATATTTTGCTTAAGCACCACCATTTAAGCGAATTATCTTATACAACGGAAGAAGATAAATACGACGTAGATGCATCGGAAATCCTAATAGAGAATTGGGAAAGCAATATTATTATCACAACATTCGTCCAGTTGTTTCACACTCTTATATCCAATAGAAATTCAATGCTTAAAAAGTTTCATAAATTAGCTCACAGTATCATTATTATTGATGAAGTTCAAGCAGTTCCTTTAAAGTATTGGAAGTTAATTGATGAATTGCTTTTAAAATTTTTAGAGGAATTTAACTCCTATGCAATTGTGATGACTGCAACAAAGCCTATATTATTCTCTTCTGGATACGACTTAGTTCGAAATGTTTATCCTCTTAATAGGTACAAAATTGATGCCAAAACTTATTACTCTTATGATTCAATGGAAGATTTTATAAACACATTCAAAATCGAAGATGATAAATCGTATATGTTTGTTTTAAACACAATAAGTGAGGCAAAACAGTTCTACGAAATCTTAAAAGAAAAGGTGGGCGAAACAGAAATTACTTTTCTTTCATCGCACATAACTCCAAAAGAAAGGTTAGAAAGGATTGAAAAAATAAAAAGCAATAAATTTAGGTTTCTTGTATCAACACAGATTGTAGAGGCTGGTGTTGATATAGATTTCGATGTAGTTGTAAGGGATATTGCTCCACTTGATTCAATAATACAATCCTCTGGTCGTTCGAATAGGTCAGGTGGAAGAGATATCGGTGAGGTTTATGTTGTAAAGTTCAAGGACAAAAGCAACAGTGCAAACAGACTTTATGCTTCTTATATATATGACAGAGTGCTTTTGGATATAACAGAGAACTTATTAAAGGATAGAATTTTAAAAGAAGAAGATGTTTACAAAGTATTTGATAATTACATGGAAGAGGTTGTAAAGAAGAAGGACACAGAAGGTACATCAAATGAATTAAGGAAAGCCCTGTTAGAATTAAAATACGATGGTGAAAATGCAATATCCTCTTTTGGAATTGTAGAAACAAAATACCCTACTATTGATGTTTTTATAGAGTTAGATGAAGATGCAGAGAAAATTTTTAAAGAGTATCAAAGCATTCTCGATATTCAAAACCATTTCGAAAGAATAAAACGTTTTAAAGAAATTAAAAATAGTTTCTATTCTTATGTTGTTTCTATACCTGAGAATGTCCAAAACATACCTCCAGTTATTGGAAATTTTTATTATGTTAGCAGAAATTCTTTAGATGAATACTACGACAAAAATACTGGATTTAAAACAGAAGGAGGAAGTGTAATTTGGTAGACGATTTTAAAATAACAGGAACACTTATTCAAAGTTATCTTATATGTAAAAGACAAGCCTGGTTTCATATTCATAAGATTATACCTTTTCAAGACCATCCACTTCTTGAGATTGGCAGATTAATAGATGAGTATTCTTATGAGAGGGATCTAAAGCGGATAATTCTTGACAATGTCCAGATTGATTTTGTAAGAGGTAAAAACGGAGATTTGCTTGTAGGTGAAGTTAAAAAGTCGTCAAAGGCAAAAGAGATTGCAAAAATGCAGTTGCTATTTTATTTGTGGGTATTAGAAGAGAAAGGTATTAAAGCTAAAGGGGTTTTAAGCTTTCCAACAGAACGAAGAAGGGAATTCTTGGAATTAAAAGAAACCGAAAGAAGAAAGATTTTTGATATCATAGAAGGAATTAATGACATTGCCATAATGGAGAATGCACCGTCTTTTAAAAAGATTCCTTTTTGTAAAAACTGTGCGTATAAGGAGTTTTGCTTTGCATGAATGAAGTAATCTATATATTCAAAAGTGGAAGAATTGCAAGAAAAGACAACACGCTCTTTTTTGAAAGTGACGCGGAAAAGAGATACATTCCAGTTGAAAACACAAAAATTATTCATGTTTTTGGAGAAATTACAATAAACAAAGATGCTCTTGAATTTCTTTCGCAAAAAGAAATAATTCTTCACTTTTATAATTATTATGAGTACTATATAGGAAGCTTTTATCCAAGGGAACACTATAATTCTGGTTATATGATTGTAAACCAGGTCAAAAATTATCTTGATAGTAATCTTAGACTAAAACTTGCAAAAAAGTTTGTCTTAGGAAGCATCTCTAATATGGAAAGAGTTCTTTCATATTATTCAAGAAGAGGATTCTCTCTTTCTGATATAGTAAACTCCTTAAGAAATATCAAAGATTCAATGGACGAAGTAAGTGATGTGAAGGAACTTCTGGCATTAGAAGGTAAAAGTAGGGAAATATATTACAATGGATTTTCGGAAATATTGAAAGATACCCAATTTATTATGAGAGAAAGATCAAGGCGCCCTCCTAAAGACAGAATAAACGCACTAATAAGCTTTGGTAATTCACTACTTTATCCAGAAATTCTTTCTCAAATATACAAAACTCACCTTGATCCAAGGATAGGATACTTGCATGAGAGTAATTTTCGCAGTTTTTCTTTGAATCTTGATGTTTCAGAAATTTTTAAGCCAATAATAGTAGATAGAACAATCTTTACTTTGATTAACAAAAATATGGTTGATGAATCATCATTTGAAAAACGCCTAAACGGAATTTACCTAAATGAAAGAGGGGCAAGAGACTTTGTTAAAGTTTTTGATGAAAGATTAAATGCTACAATAAACCACAAAGGGCTTGGAAGGAATGTTTCTTACAGAACTTTAATTCGTCTTGAGTTGTATAAGATCGAAAAACATATAATGGGGGAAAAAGAATATTCACCTTTCGTGTCGGAGTGGTAAATGTATTTGATTGTGGTTTACGATGTGGAAGAAGATAGGGTTGCCAAGGTGTTAAAGTGTGGAAGGAAATATCTAAATTGGGTGCAAAATTCGGTTTTAGAAGGAGAAATTACAGAAGCCAAATTTGAGAAATTTAAAAGAGAGCTTAATGATATTATTGAGAAAGATAAAGATTCAATTATATTTTATATTTTAAGGGAACAATACTACGCAAAGAAGGAGATATTGGGTGTTGTTAAGAATGATCTTGATAATATTCTATAAGACGAAGAGACATTTTTATGTCGACCTGTAATAGCGCAAAAACTATGCCCCATCGACATAATGATATTTAGAAAATTATACTTTAACTTAAACTTTTTATTTCTGTATTTTTTAACTTTAATAATTCTTTAAGATCAGTCATTTGAATAAAAAAACTTGAAAATTGCAAAAATTAAATATAATATAATTGATACTTTTTTGCTGTTTTTAGAGTACCTTACAGGGATTGAAAC
>PNIL01000019.1 GCA_002877955.1 Caldisericum exile
GTTAGATCTTGACAAATTTAACAAATTAATTTATAATTTATAACAAAACTTAACAAAGGAGGCTGAAATGTTTGAGAGAAAGAAAACAATAATCGGAATGGTTCACCTTCCTCCACTGCCAGGTACACCACTGTATGATGATTCTCTTGGAATTGATTATATTTATTCACGCATAGAGGCTGATGTTATAAATCTTCAAGAAGGTGGAATAGATTCTATTATGTTCTGCAATGAAAATGATCGCCCATATAAACTTGATGCAAATTATGCTACCGTTGCTACGATGGGCTATGTGATAGGAAAGGTATCTCATCTTGTAAAAGTACCTTTTGGTATTGATGTACTTTGGGATCCGTTTGCAGCAATCTCTCTTGCAAAGGCAACGAAGGCGAGTTTTATAAGGGAGATTCTAACAGGTGTATATGTATCTGATATGGGATTTTGGAACACAAATGTGGGAGAAGTTTATCGATACAAAAAGCTTCTTGATGCAAAAGATGTAAAAGTATTTTTTAACATTTCTGCGGAATTTGCCTATTCTCTTGATAGAAGGCCATTAGATGAGATTGCAAAAAGTGTTGCGTTTTCTTCTCTTGCTGATGTTATACTTGTTTCTGGTCCAATGACGGGTAAACCACCAACAAAAGAGACACTTGAAAAAGTTAAAGAAAGCGTTGATATTCCTGTTTTTGTAAATACTGGGGTAAATGAAAACAATGTTGAAGAGCTTCTAAGTGTTGCAGATGGTGCAATTGTTGGAACAGCTCTTAAAAAAGACGGTTTTACTTTTAACCCAATTGATGTGGATAGAGTAAAGAGATTAATGGAGAAAGTAAATAAACTGCGATGAGAGACTTAGCTCTGGGTATTGATATAGGCACAACATCTGTTAAGGCAATAGTTGTTGATAGCGTCGGCAGAATTTATTTTGAGAAATCAATAGAACAGAATCTTATAAGTATTGCTCCAAATTTTGCTGAAATGGATGCAAACCTATTTTTTGAAAATACGCTTGAAGTTCTCAAAGATGTTGCAAAAGATGGGCTTGATAAGAGAATTGCTTCGATTGGTATTACAGGAATGGTGCCGACGCTTATTGCTTTGGATGAAAATTTAAACCCTTTAAGATATTCAATTCAGCAAAACGATGCAAGAGCTGTTGAAGAGATAGAATACTTCAAAAAGATAATAGATGAGAATTGGTATTTTGAAAGGACTGCTAATACCATCAATCAGCAACTTATTTTTCCAAAATGGCTCTGGCTTAAAAAACATGAAGCTGATGTTGTTTCTAAGACGAAATACATAATGGGTTCTTACGATTTTGTTTCAACTAAACTAACAAACATGCCTCATGTTGAGGAAAACTGGGCTCTCGAAAGTGGTCTTTTCAATATTAGAAAAATGGATTTTGATGACGAAATTTTGTCTATTGCATCAATTGATAGAAGTATGCTCCCAAAGATTGTAAAACCAAATGAGTTTATAGGTTTTTTAACGGAAGAAGTTGAGAGACTTACAGGATTTAATAGTGGTGTGCCCATTATAGGAGGCTCTGCAGATCATATAGCTTCAACGCTTGCATTAGGTCTTGTGGAAGAAGGAGATCTACTTTTGAAGTTTGGTGGTGCAGGAGATATAATGTTTGTTTCTGATTCGCTAAGGATGGATAAAAGACTATTTCTTGATTTTCATGATATTGAGGGTAAATTTGTAATTAACGGTTGCATGGCTTCAAGTGGATCACTTATAAAGTGGTTTATGAATATTATAAGAGAAACAAGCTTTGATGAAATCACAGAAGAAGCATTCAAAAGCAATATTGGTGCAAATGGCATCATTACCCTTCCATATTTTCTAGGTGAGAAAACACCTATTTTCGATACAAAGGCAAGAGGAGTCATATTTGGACTTCAACTGTTTCACAATAGGGGTGATATCTTTAGATCAATCTTGGAAAGTATTGTCTATGGTTTTCTCCACCATATAGATGTTTTAAATGAGATGGGGTTAACAATTAAAAGAGTTTTTATTTCTGATGGTGGTGCAAAAAACCCGCTTATTAGGAGAATAACAGCAGATGCTGTTGGACTTCCAATTAAATATATTAAAACAAACCCTGGTTCATCGTTGGGTGTTGCATTACTTTCTCTATTGAGTGCAAAACTTTTAAAAGACGAAAAAGAAATTGAAAATTTCCTTACAGATTACGAAATTATTGAGCCAGATCTATCGAATACCCAAAAATACAGGGAGTATTTTAGTCTTTACAAGGATCTTTATAAGTCATTAAGGCCTCTCTTCGAGAGACTTTATGAAATACAAAAAACAAAGGAGGTTTAGATGGAGAAGAAACAGAAGCTATTTGTAAGAAACGCAACGGGGCTTGTAAGAGAGCTTACTCCCTTTGATGCGTTTAACCTTGTTTTTGCTGCAATTTTAATTCCTGTTGGAATTTCTCAGGCTCTTCAATTCGGTGCAGCATCTTTTCCAGGCGCAAATATAGCTCTTGCTTTCGTGCTTGGTTCTATTCTTCTTATGGGATTTGGTTGGGTCTATATCTTCTTCACACTAATTATGCCTCGTTCAGGAGGAGATTATGTGTGGGTGAGTAGAACTATTCACCCGCTTGTTGGATTTGTTGTAAATGTGACTTTGACTTTTGTATTTGTTAACTGGGTTGCATTTAACTTTACAACTATGATGACTTTCTTTATGCCTGCTTTTGGATATGTTGCAAATCTTCCAAAATCGTTTATTGATTGGTTTGCAATACCCGGAAATCAATTTTTAGTTGCAACACTTCTTACCATAGCGTTTACTCTAATAATGCTTAAAGGTACCAAGTTTGCTGCAAAGTTTATGAGGATACTTTTTGTAATTGTGTGGATTGGTGTTGGCTTATGGTATATTGGTCTTCTTGCAACCACAAAAGAAGCATTCCAGGCAAGTTTTGCATCAATTACTGGGACTCAACCTCAAGAGATCGTTAATATAGCAAAGAGTGTAGGATATGTCCCACCTGCTGGAATCAATTGGGGAATGACAATACTTGCGATGTTATGGGCATTCCAAAACCTTACAGGATTTGAGTGGACTGGATACTTTGCAGGAGAAATTAAAAATGTAAGAAGAACTGTTATTGTATCTGTATTAGGAGCTCTTATCATAGGTGGTTTACTTTACGCATTAGGTTCCCTTTTTGTATATAAAGCAATGGGATTTGACTTCTTCTCATCACTTTCTTATGTTGGAATGAATGCTTCCGACAAGTTACCTCAAAATATTGTTTTCATACTCCCTGCACTCACAAAATTCTTTAGCTTACCTCAGTTTATAAAGGTTTATATTGCGCTTGCATTCCTTTTGAGTATTGTTTGGTGGACTCCTGCAGGATTTTTACTTGGCACAAGAAACCTTTTTGCATGGGCATTTGATAGATTGGCTCCTGATTGGGTTGCAGATGTTGATCCTAATCTACACACTCCAGTTAAAGCAACAATAATTATGGGACTCTATGTAGAGCTTTTAAACTGGCTTAACATATATGGTGGGTTAGGTGGATATCTTATCAATATAATTGCAGTTATGGCTCTTTGTTTTGTTATAGTTGGGATTGCGGCAATAATTTTCCCATATAAGAAAAAGGATCTATTTGAAAATGCCCCTGATCTTGCTAAGAGGAAATTAGGAAACATTCCTTATATGGTTATTGCTGGTATTGTTACAGTTATTACTTGGGGCACCGTTTTTGTAGCTGCTTTCCTTGTTCCACAATTTGGTTTGAAAGTTGAAGCGCTTGCTATGATAGAAGCATTTTCTGTGCCAGTGATAGCGATTATTTGGTATTTAATTGCAGTCGCTGTAAGAAAGTCACAAGGAATAGATATTACTCAGGTATTTACGGAAATACCACCAGAATAGAGTTCAGTTAGAATTGGGTGTTATTTATGAAATTGACTGAAAATCTTGTAAATCTTGCGCGTGAGCTTATAGACAAGGCTAATGCGGAAGGGGCGACCCTCCGCCTCCTTGGTGGAATTGCAGTTTATTTGAATTCACCAAATGGTAGTAAAATTGAAAGCTTAAAAAGAGAATATAAAGATCTTGATTTTGTAGTAAACAGAAAAGGGGTTAAAGGTTTAAATAAAGTATTTAATGATTATGGCCTAATCGAAGATAAACAGTTTAATGCTTTACATGGAGCAACAAGACTTTTATATTACAAGGAAAATGAGTTCCAAATTGATGTATTCATTGGAATTTTTGAGCAGTGTCACAAGATTGATCTTGAACCTCGGTTGGATTTGCTTCCCTATACCATTAGTCTTGGTGATATCTTTTTAACTAAAATTCAAATTCATAAGATGAATGAGAAGGATATAAAGGATATTTTAATGTTATTGATTGATCATGATTTTGGATTATTCTCAAAGGCTGAAAAACCTGAAATTGAATATATATTAAGTATTACCTCTAATGATTGGGGTTGGTACACAACAACAAGAGATAATCTTCTACTATTAAGAGAATTTGAAAAGAGTTATCTTAGAGATGAAAATTTGGATAGAGTTGATAAGATTATTGATTATCTTATTGAGGCAATGGACAATGCACCAAAATCTCTTGCATGGAAGATGCGAAATATTATTGGAAGAAAAATGCCCTGGTATGACGAACCAGAAGAAGTTAGATTAGAATAGGAGGAAAAGTAATGATAAAAATCTTTTTTACAACTGATATACACGGTTCCGAGAGGTGTTTTAGGAAATTCGTGAATGCAGGCAAATTTTATAATGCAAATATTCTTATTTTAGGTGGCGACATCACCGGCAAAGGATTTGTCCCAATAGTAAGATTAAAAAATGGTTATTATGAAGCAAATTATCAAGGAAACGAAGAGATAGTTTCAAAAGATGAACTTCCCAAGCTTGAGGAAGAAATAAGATTTAATGGACTTTATCCGTATGTTACTACAGAAGAGGAGCTTGAAGTTATAGAAAAAAGTCCAGAAAAAAGAAGGGAAATTTTTAAATTTGTAATTAAACATACTCTCGAAGAATGGATGGTGCTTGCAACTGAAAGGCTGAAGCCTCTTGGAATTAAAATTTTCGTATCTCCTGGAAATGATGATGATCCAGTTGTTGATGATGCACTTTTTGTTTCAAAGTACGTAATTAATCCTGATATGAAGGTTATAGAAATATATGATAATGTTGAGATGCTTTCTTATGGGTATTCAAATCCCACACCTTGGAATTCCCCTAGAGAGAAAACTGAAGAAGAGATTTACAATGATTTGAAATCTCTTGCAGGGCAAATGGATTATAATAAGTTTACAATTTTTAATATACATGTGCCACCTTTTAATACTCCTCTTGATATAGCTCCAAAACTTGATAAAACTCTTAAACCTGTTGTTGAAGGTGGTTCGGTTGCAACAGAAAATGTTGGAAGTAAGAGTGTAAGAAGAATTATCGAAGAATTTCAACCTGATTTAGGTTTACACGGACATGTCCATGAATCTCCCGGAAGTGTAAAGATTGGAAAAACCCTTTCTTTAAATCCCGGCAGTGAATACTCTGATGGAATTTTGAGAGGTGTTTTAATTAATCTTGACGAGAAAAAGAAGAAGTTCACTTTCCAATTTACGATGGGATAAAATGGATGAACTTAATTTCACAATTGATATTGCAAAAAAGGCAGGCAAAATAATAGAAAAAAATTTTAAGAGTGATTTTTCGGTGAGGCATAAAGGTCTTACCGATCTTGTCACAAGTATTGATTTAACTGTTGATGAATTTATAAGGGATACCATTAAAAAGTATTTTCCGCTATACGGTATTCTTTCAGAAGAAGGTGGGCTTCAGAAAGGTAGTTCAGAAAAAGTTTTTGTATTTGATCCTCTTGATGGCACGACTAACTTTGTTAAGGGTTATCCTAATGTATGCGTTTCAATTGCCCTTCTAAGAGAAGGGGAAGTTTCGATCGGTGTAATTTATAATCCGATTTCTGATGAGCTTTTTTATGCATCACGCGGAAATGGGGCGTTCAAAAATTTGAAGCAAATCTCAGTATCTACAACCAGTGATTTGTCATCTTCATTACTTGCAACAGGTTTTCCATATGATTTTACTGAATATTCAAATTTCCCACAGTTTGAAGCACTCTTTAGAAAGAGTCTCTCCGTAAGAGTTGATGGCTCTGCCGCTCTCGATCTTGCGCGTGTTGCAGAAGGTGTAATTGATGGATATTGGGAAAGGGGTTTGAACATATGGGATATTGCTGCTGGCTCGCTTGTGGTAGAGGAAGCACATGGGGTTGTATCTGATTTTTTGAGCGGATCAGATTATCTTAAAAAGGGTGAAATCGTTGCTGCAAACGAATTACTCCATAAAAGAATTCTCGAGGTGCTTCATGATATATGAAGAAAGAGCAAAGATAATTCTTGAAAAACTTGAAGAAAAAGGAAGTGTTCAAATTAACGATCTTGCAAAATTACTTAATGTTTCTGAAATGACTATAAGAAGGGATCTTTCTCGCCTTGAACATGAAGGTCTTTTAAGAAGAGTATATGGTGGTGCAGTAAGCACTCGGGGTAGAAGTTTTGAACCACCATTTATTGTAAGGGAAACAAAAAACAAAAAAGAGAAGGAACTAATTGGTCGCATTGCTGCAACTCTTGTTTCAGATGGTGATTCAATTGCACTTGATGTAGGTACAACAACAATTGAAGTTGCAAAGCATCTTTCTAACCGTCATAATCTTACCATTATTACGCCAAATCTTCACATTGTTAATTTACTTGCAAACAAAAGAGAAATAAGATTAATTTTACCGGGTGGTATTCTTAGAAGCGGAGAGCTTTCACTTACAGGAGAAATTGCAGCAAGAAACCTTGAGCAGTTTTTTGTTGATAAATTGTTCCTTGGAATTGGAGCTATTGATAAAGATGCAGGACTCACTGAGTATAACCTTGATGATGCACTTATCAAGAAAGCACTTATTAAAAATGCTAAAGAAGTCATTGTTGTTGCAGATTCAAGTAAATTTGATAAGGTTGCATTTTCATTTGTTGCAAGTTTTAGTAATATTCATTATCTTGTTTCAAATGAAAGTCCAAAAGGATCGCTTTTAGAGAAATTGAAACAAAACAATGTAAAAATATTAACTAAGGAGGTTTGAAATGTTGCTTAAGGATAAAATAATTGCCATTACAGGTGGAGGTTCAGGTATAGGAAGAGCGTGTGCAATTGCTTACGCAAAGGAAGGAGCAAAGGTCTTTGTACTTGATTTCAATTTTGACCTTGCCAAAAAAGTTTCTTATGAGATAAATAATTTCGGTGGCATTGCTTTTCCTTTGAAAGTAGATGTAACAAATAGAGATGAAGTAAAAAATGCTGTTAATGAAATCTATGAGCAGTTTAAACGAATTGATGTGTGGCACAATAATGCTGGGGTTTCAACAATGAATAAATTTCTTGACCTAACAGATAAAGATTGGGATTTCAATATGGATGTTAATGCAAAAGGAGTTTTTATATGTTCTCAGGAAGTTTTGAAAAAGATGGTCAACCAAGATATCATAGGCGAAGTTAGAGGCAAAATTATTAACACTGCAAGCATGGCAGGAAAAAGAGGAAATGCTCCATTTCTTGCCCATTACGTAGCAAGCAAATTTGCCGTTGTTGGTTTGACTCAAGCACTTGCAGGAGAGTTTGCACCCTATAAAATCCTTGTTAATTCAATTTGCCCTGGATATGTAAAAACGAGCATGCAAGAAAGAGAAGTGAGCTGGGAATCAAAGTTAAGGGGAATATCTGAGGAAGAAGTGCGAGAGCTTTATATTAAGGATACGCCACTTGGGAGATTACAAACAGCTGAGGATGTGGCAGGAGTTGCAGTATTTCTCGCATCTGACCTTTCAAATTTTGTTACTGGCGAAGCAATTAATGTTAATGGCGGTTCATTTATGGATTAAATATGAAAGAAAATTATCTTGAGCTAAGAAACATTAAAAAAACCTACGGAAGTGTAATAGCAGTGAATGACTTCTCACTTTCCGTAAATGAAGGTGAATTAGTTTCTCTTTTGGGACCTTCTGGGTGTGGAAAAACAACTCTTTTAAGAAGTATCGCTGGCTTTGAGAAAGTTGATTCAGGTGAGATTCTTGTAGATGGTAAAGTTATAAATGATATTCCTCCAGAGAAAAGAGATGTTGCAATAGTTTTTCAATCTTATGCTCTATTCCCGCATATGACTGTTTTTGATAATGTGGCATTCTCTTTGATGATAAAGGGCGTTCCTAAGAAAGAACAGGAAGAGAATGTAATGCCTCTACTTGAGATGCTTAGAATATCCAACCTAAAAGATAGATTTCCACGTCAGTTATCTGGAGGTCAGCAGCAAAGAGTTGCGCTTGCAAGAGCTCTTGCTAAAAAACCAAAAATATTGCTATTAGATGAGCCACTTTCTGCACTTGACGCGAAGGTTAGAGAAGAGGTAAGAGTTGAAATAAGAAGAGTTCAAAAAGAATTAAGTATCACTTCGATTTATGTAACCCATGATCAATCCGAAGCGCTTTCTATATCTGATAGGATTGTGGTAATGAACGCAGGAGTTATTCAGCAGGTAGGTACACCTGTCGAAATTTATCGTAATCCTAAAAACTTATTTGTTGCAAATTTTGTTGGTGTTGCAAATATCTTTCATGGTAAGGCTTCAAGAAATAAATTTGAGTGGCATGGTGTGGAATTTATTATAGACAACCCAGAAATGTTTGGAGAATTTGCTTTGGCAGTAAGACCAGAAATGATGAAAATTTCCAAAATTCCTCAAGGCAAAAACTCTTTCAAAGCAATTGTAGATGTTACAACTTTTCTTGGTTCTTTTGCAAGAATAACCCTTAAGGCATTTTCTGAAATGATTCATGTTGATGTATCAATTGAAGAAGCTTCTAAATATAACAAAGGTGACGAAGTCTATGTTTCATTTGCAGAGAACTCTGCATTACTTATTGAAAAATGATTAGATTTGGCTTTTCTTATAGCGATAACTTGAAAACTTATGATTTAGAAAGACTCTATATTGAAGGTTTAAGAGTCTTAGAGTTAAGCTCACAAACACCTAAGGATTTTATTAAAAGCGCAAGGTTTCTTCAATTTGAATTTACTTTTCATGTGAATTTTTTGAGAGGAATGAACCCTTCATATCCAATTGAAGATATAAGAAGGAGCATTGTTTCAGAAATGATTAAGGAGATAGAGTATGCGAAGGATCTAGGTGCATACAATATTACGGTTCATGGTGGATACATCTCTTGGTTTGATTTCATTGACGAGAATCTCGCTGAATATAAAGCCTATGATGAAATTGCTCAAAAAGAACGTATGCTACATTTGAAGGCACTTAAGGAATCTTTAGAAGAGATAATAGATCGGTTTTCGAATGTAAAAATATCAGTTGAAAATCTTTACTTTCCTTTTGAGCTTCTGAATAACCCATACGAATTGAAGGATTTCGTTTATCAGTTTAATAAACTCTATATAACACTTGATTTTGGTCATGCAAAAATTTCTAAATATAGGATTTTTGATTATGTTAATTTAGTTTCTGATCGTATTGCAAAGCTACATTTACATACGAATGATGGAAAATATGACCTTCATAGACCTATTGAGAGCGACCTTATTGATAATGATTTTTCAGATTCTCTCATTAAGTTAAACAGTTTAGATAAAGAAATTATTGGAATTATTGAATTGCATAGGGATTACAGCGCTATTTCGAAAAGTTTTAAAAATATTAAAAATCTTTTAGAAGGAGGTGTAGTATGAAGAAACTACTAGCATTTTTAGTAGTTGCAGTGCTTTTGAGTTTGTTGTTAACCGGTTGTAAAACTTCAACCACAACGACAACTCAAACAGGTAAGAGTGTTATGGAAGAGCTTGCTAATGCGGCAAAGGGTGAAGGCGGAGTTATTAACTCCTATGGTATGCCAGATGTTTGGGCTAATTATGGCGAAATCTTTGGAGAATTTGAGAAACTCTATGGAATAAAGCACCAGGATATAGATATGGGCTCATCGGTTGTTTATTCGAGAATGAAAGAGGAAAATGCTTCCAAAAATGACATTGCTGACCTGAAGCCATCTTATGCAATGAAGCTTGCAAATGAAGGTTATACAAGTGACTATAAGGTTAGTGTGTGGGATAAAATTCCTGAAGGGCAAAAAGGAGTTGCTTCAAATGGTTCAGTATGGCAAGCTGCATACAAAGGGACACTTGGTTTCATAGTTAATACAAACATTGTTAAAAAGGTTCCTCATACCTGGGCTGAACTCAACGATCCGCAGTACAAAGGGCTTGTAAGCTATCTTGATCCAAGAGCTACAGGCACTGGTGTTAATACTGTTGAGGCAATATCTTATGCAATGTCAGGAGATCCATATAATTATAAAGCGGGGATAGATTTTTTAGTTAAGCTTCATAAGAATGGAATTATCGCTTCGGTTGATCCAAAGGTTGATGTAAGCAAGTTCCAAAGAGGAGAAGTTGCTATACTTATTAACTTTGATTACAATCTTCTTCTTTGGAGGGATACGCTTGGAGTACCTGCAGAAGTTGTAATTCCAACAGATGGTACCATTGCAGTTGGTGGCGGCGTAATAATGGCAAAAAATGCTCCACATCCCAACACTGCAAAACTGTTCCTTGAATTTTTGTTTTCAGAAAAAGGACAACAACTCTTTGCAAAGGCGTATGTAACTCCAATTAGACCAGATGTGCAGATACCACCTGAGATTGCTTCAAAATTCCCACCCAAGGAGGAGTATTCTAAAGTTGCATTTATTGATTACACAAAGGATGGAGAAATATCACAAGCTTTACAAAATGCTTGGGCACAAGCTGTTGGAGCAAAATAGACTTATTATAGTCGGGGAGGACACTATTCCTCCCCGCAAAAAGGGTGATTCAAAGTGAAAAACATAAGAAGGGATTTTCTTTTAATTTTACCATTCTTTGTATTTTTAGGCTTTTTTGAAATATATCCAATTTTAAATCTTTTTGTCAAATCTTTTTTTAGCGATAAAGGATCTTTCACTCTACAGTATTACAGGAATATATTTTTATTAGACCAATATAGATTAGCCATTAGAAACAGTTTACTATTTTCTACTTCTGCAAGCCTTTTCGGAGGTATTTTAGGAACGTTTGTAGGATATTTTATCTCTCATTTAAAGAGATCTACTAAGAATTTTCTATTGTCTCTTTACTCCCTTCCTCTTACACTATCTGGTCTGGTTGTTGCATTTGCATTTATAGTTTTACTTGGACGGAATGGTGTTCTTAATCAAATAATAAGACTTCTTTTTCATTTGCCTAAAGATTACTATATAGACATCTATTCATGGCCTGGAATAGTTTTTGTATATGGTTTTTTTCAAATACCTTTAATGACACTTACAATGGCAGCAGTTTTTGAGAATCTCGATAAGAGTATTGTTGAGGCCTCCAAAAATTTGGGTGCTACAACTTTTCAAACTTGGAGATATGTTATTATTCCTTCGCTTGCGCCTGGTTTTGTGTCCGGTTTAAGTATACAATTTGCAGGAATGCTTGGTGCTTTTGGTACTGTTCTTGCACTTGTTGGCGGAGAAAAGAATCTCCTATCGATTCAGATTTATTTCCAAACTTCTGAATCAACCTATAATCTACCGCAGTCAGCTGCTCTTTCTGTGGCTTTGATTTTAATTATATCCGTTGTCCTTTCGATACTCAATTTAGTTGAGAGAAAACTTAAACCGGGAGGATAATAAATGAAAAAGAAAATTTTAGAAAATTTAGTAATAATTCTTCTTGTTTTGTATATTGTTGTTCCAATATCAATGCCAATAATATTTTCATTTTCTAAGTTTTGGCAGGGAATATTACCACAAGGTTTTACGCTTGAGTGGTATGCACAGATTATTAAGAGGCAGAAAAACTATTCGGCCTTAATGGTTTCTCTTTTTGTTGCCACGTCTGCAACTCTTATTTCTCTTACTATTTCATTGCCGGCTGCTTATGTTGTTAATAGGCTCAAAGGACGCTTTGGAGAAGCGCTTAAGAATTTTATAAATATACTTCCTATGATATTTCCTCCTGTTATTGTTGGTTCAGCTTTAATTCTTGCTTTTTCAAAGCCCCCTTTAGCCTTTAATGGTTCACTTTTTATGGTGATTGTTGCTCATACTCTTTTAGGATTTCCATATATGTTCAGAAATACTTTAGCTTCATTTAGGACAATCGACGAGATAACACTTTCAGAAGCAGCGCAGAGTCTTGGTGCGTCTCTTGTTGAAAGGTTTAGATATGTTATTATTCCAAATGTTATTCATGGCATAACAGTTGGTGCGTTGCTTGTTTTTGCAATTTCAATAGGAGAGTTTGAAGTAACAAGCATGGTTGCTGGTTTTACAGGACAGACACTACCTTTGCAACTTTTCCAGCAGATAAGAAATGATATGAGGGTTGCATCAGCGATCTCGGCTTTCCTTATATACATTTCTTTACTTTCCTTCATAGGCATTACTTATATCACAAGCAAAACACGAAAAGATTGAACACGAAACTTAGAAATTAATTTTAAAGTAGGTATTATAAAGTTTTTTGTAATAATTCTTTTCATAAAAATTTTTTTATTTTCATTTTTGTTATAAAATTTGTCAATTGGGCAAAACCCAAATTTTGAAAGGAGGTAGAGTATGAAGAAACTGATTGCAATC
>PNIL01000013.1 GCA_002877955.1 Caldisericum exile
AATAATTAATAATAAGGAGGTTCATATGAGTGGAAATGTATTAGGTCACGTTGTGTTGATGTTAGTTGGAGTGTTGATCCTTGTAGTTGGTGCGTTTGTCGGCTCAACTGACAAGGGAGAGGAAAAGCTTAATCTTCACAGAGGTTTAGGGGTAATTGGTATCTTGGTGTTTCTTTTGGGAGTCGTTGCTTTGTTATTCACAGGCAATGTTCACGCAAATCTTCCTCACTTTTTTCTCGGACTAATTGCTGTCATATTCTTTATTTTAGCTGCGATAGGAGGGATTGCTTACACTAAAGCCGATAAAACAAAGAAACAAGGACTTCGTAAATCTCATAAGGCAGATGCAGCCATTGGTTTCTTGTTTCTTTTGGTTGCTATCGTTTTTGGGATAATTGGCATAAAGGCTCTTAAGTAGCTTGGAGATACAACTTAGGAACAAAAAACTTTAAAGGAGTTTTTTATGGACGAAGAGAAAAGGTTTGTTGGTTTAAGAAAGTTCAATTTATTTATGGGATTCCTTCATCTTTTGCAGGGTATTCTGATGATTGTGCTAAGCAATAACAAGACATATCCAATTTTCTCAAATTATTTGACATTTGACAAGGCAACTTTTTCGCTGAAACCGAATCCTCAGTTGATTTATAATCTTAGGTTTGGGCCAGCTGTTGCCGCATTCTTGCTTATCTCTGCCGTTGCGCACTTCTATATCTCAACCGTCGGTTATAAGCAATACGTGAGTTTGCTAAAAAGGAAAATGAACCCAATAAGATTTTATGAATATGCCTTAAGCTCATCGCTTATGATTGTACTTATTGGAATGCTTGTGGGAGTGTGGGATATTGGAACGATGATTGCAATCTTTGGTGTCAACGCAACAATGAACTTGTTTGGGATAATGTTTGAGATACATAACCAGTATACCAAAAAAACTGACTGGACAGCGTTTATTTATGGTTCGATTGCAGGAATTATTCCGTGGATTGTTATATTAATGTATTTCTATGGCGCGCTAAATTCTTCGGGGGCAAAGCCACCTGCATTTGTATATGCAATTATCCCTACAATTTTTGTTTTCTTCAATATGTTTGCGGTGAATGCGTTCTTGCAACACAAGAAAGTTGGACCCTGGAAGGACTATCTCTTTGGAGAAAAAGTGTACATAATTCTAAGCTTGCTCTCAAAAACTGCCCTTGCCTGGATGATATTTGCAGGCACTCTTGCGCCAGTTTAGAGGATTTTAGTGGGGGGAAATATCTTTCTCCCCACTTTTCAAAACATAAGGCTTTTTGAATGTTTCTGCCAAAATTTATTTTTGCAAAAACCTCAAAAGAGGTGGCATAGTTTTGTTATGGAGCTTTAAATTGAAATTTATTGCACTGTCAGCAATTATTTTAGTTGTATATTGTTGCTATTCAGTTCTTTCGGTGAAGCTTTCCTACCACAGTCCGCAGCAGTTTGCTGACCGTGATTCAAAGTTTATTGACGTGCTTGGCATAAGAATTCATTACAAGGATTTTGGGAAAGGGGAAAACACATTTTTGCTTATTCACGGCTTTGGTGCAGGGACGTTCACTTTTGAAAACGTCATAAGGGAATTTACAAAATTCGGTAGAGTAGTTGTTTTGGACTTACCTGGATTTGGACTTTCAGAAAGACCCAGCAATTCAGAAAACAATTTGTTCGACCCCTATAGCAGAGTAGGGCAGGTGGAAATTGTGCGAGCTTTTGTAGCAAAGCTGAGTCTGCACGACATTATTCTTGTAGGACATTCAATGGGAGGCGGAATCTCTGCGCTACTTGCAGAAAGATATCCAGAGCTTGTGAAAGCTCTTGTGCTTGTTGACCCTGCAATAGATTCCTATAGTGCACCTAAAATTATCTCTAATATTATGAAAAGCCACGTGGGAAAAATAATATTCCTGTTAATCATAAAACCGATTACATTAAGTTTTGAAAGCGCTATAAGCAAAGCATATTTTGACAAATCAAAAATCACTCGAAAGATGAGAAAAAGCTATCTACAGACATTAACTGTAACTGACTGGGACAAAGGTCTGTATTATCTATTTATTGCAGATAACAGTGTCGATATTAAAAGTGGGCTTTCAAATATTTCTATTCCAACTCTTGTAATTGCTGGAGCGAATGACGAAATTGTCGACCCTGCATCAATAAGGGAGGTTGCAGTGAAAATTCCCAGCAGTCAATATGTTGAGATAGAAGAATGTGGCCATTTACCTCACGAGGAAAAACCGGGCGAATTCCTTCAAAGCGTGTTAAATTTCTTAAGGAGTGCTAATATTGGCATCGTTTGAAAATCCACGTTCTTCCCAATAGCCCTTGTAGTTAGGATCATTTGTTAATTCAATTTTTGTAACCCACTTTGCCCACTTATAGCCGTATTTTGATTCAGCAACAACTCTGAAAGGAAATCCATGGTCCTCAGGGAGTGTAACTCCATTCATCTTGTATGCAAGTATAATTTTTTCAGCCTTGATGTAATCTAAAGGAAGAGACGTAGTGTAGCCGTCTAAAGAATAGAAAACTACCGTATTTGCATCTTTATAGACCTGGGCATCATTTATCAAGTCTTCTATGAGGACGCCCTCCCATAGTATTTTTGCGCTCCAGCCTTCGACACAATTCAGAGTGACAACTTTTGTATAAGATTGATATTTGTTAATAACTTCATCGTAGGTGTAGCTTATTTTATTTTTCGCAAGCCCTTCAACAGATAGTTTGTAGTTTGAGACGTCAATTTTTTGTACACCCTTTATACCTAAAGCAGGTGTTTCAGAAATTGGAGTAAGTTTTTCTCCTTTGAAGTTATCAACTTCTATTCCAGGAAGGCTTTGAGAAACGTTTGCCTTTGGCTTGGAAAGAGAAATTAAAGCTAAAATCGCAATGATACTTATTACCACAAAAATCGCTATTTGAGTTTTTTCATTTTTACCTCGTAGTTAATTATAACTACTTTAGAAGAATTACAAAAACAAGCATAGGTTCATTTATGACTATTTTCAAGCAATTCAAAAGCTCATTGACATATACCCAAGAATGCTTTGAGATGACATTTACCTTGGGTACAGAGGCTCATATTTTAATGCAAGTTGATTTAGTTGGTAACAGGTAATTTATGATTGCTTAAGGATTTCTAAACCTGAAAGCAAATGACTCAAACGCACTGAATAATTCTATTCTGTGTGCAAACAGTAAAAGCAAAGCATTAATTGACCAGACCAAGAAGAGACTCTTGAAATAGATAAAAACCAAAATACCTGTTGCAAGAAAAGCTATGTTTATTCTGATAGCATTATATTCGGGACTCTCTTCGTAGTTTTTGTGGAATATCAATATAAAAACAACAACCATTGCCGCAAAGAAAAGCGCAACCACAAAATTTGTCAAGGCAGTCCAGATTCCAAATGATACTGACACGCCTTTCCCGCCTTTGAACTTTAGAAACGGAGAAAACATATGCCCCAATAGAGGGGCAATAGCAATAATTGCAATTTGATATTCAGTCAATTGGTAATGTTTAATGATGTAGTAAAGAGGAAAGGCGCCCTTTGAATAATCAAGCAGCGAACCTATCAGGCTCGCCTTAAGCCCGAGGGCTTTTTTCAGGTTGAATCCCCCCTGGGTTGCCATCGCCAAAAGAACGTATGTCTTTGCCGAATATTTTCCCAATAAAGTAAGAAAACATAATGGAGCCACTCAAAAACTCAATCAAGAAAAGATATAAGATTTTCATTTCCGCTCACCAAAAATATTATAGCAATGATTCTCTTTTATTGCAAGCATGCAAAGTATAAGATTTGATGAGCTGCAATTGGCATTTTTAGGTTTATTTGGAACAATATCAGCAAAGCGAGAAAATTGGGATTTGAAATAAAACTCCCAGTTCTTCAAGAGTATGAAGTTGCTCTTGCGGCCTATAGTGAATCTGAATTAGCTTTATATTTGCAATGTCAAATCCGCTTTAGAAATTCCTAGACTTTTTCAGAATATAGATTCTTATTCATATCGTCTTCTTTTAGCATCAGCGAATCCATAGGCTCTCTTCCGAGATATTTCCTGAATTTAAGTTGGAATTTCTTATTTCTCTCTCCAAAGCCCGACACCGATACAAGATAAACATCTTTACCTTTCAACGAATCGTTATAGTCCTCAAGAAAAGATCTTACTGCGGCAGGAAGATTTCCCGCCCAAACAGGAGAAAGAATAAATATTTTGTCGTACAAGGCGATATCAGACTTAATGGGCTCAATTTTAACGTGTCGCTCTAGCATTGCATACATTCCGTCTTTTAGAAAACTCCTTTTTCCATTTTCTAATTCAACAATAACTTTCTTTCCATATGTTCTTAATACATATGATGCATAACACCTGGAATATCCTGTGAGTTTAACAAATTCATCAAGTATCTTTCCTTTTTCTTTCTTTGTTGTTTTCTTATATAGCCTGCTCTCTTCTCTTATCACAGCCTTCTTCTCCTTCAAGGATAAACTCATAAAGCCTCCTTCCTTCAGTTTCTTTAGAATCTCTTCTAACTTTTTCATCATTTTACCTCCATTTCTATTTTTGAATAGATTCTTATGTGAGGCAACGATTCAATTTCATATAGAATTTTGATGATGCAATTCGAGAGCTTTTAGAATTTTGAAGTTTTTGTTAATATCTTAAAACTCCTTGACTAATCTTTACTTTAAAGTAATATTCCTTCTTCTTTTAATTTTTGCTCAATTCTATCAAGGATTTCCTCTGATTCTCCGCCGATGTGGTGAAGGTGAATACCATGGGAGAGTGTTAAAAGAGGTTCAGCGTGAGAAGTTTCCATAGCGGTAATAAATGCTTTTACATCATCAAGTGTCTTTAAATTGAGGTATCCTTTTATCTCTCCGTATACGGGATGCTCAACAATAACATCTAACACCTCTCCCCCGTTTGAAACAATAATTTCCAGTTCTTTTCTTATATCGCTTTTCTCATGCTTGACTGCAACAAGTCTTACAAACTTTGGTGTTTTGCTATTTAATATGTATCCCCTTGCAGTTGAGATAATGTTATAGCCTCTGCTTTTAAGGACCGCAATGTCCTGTACGATTATTTGTCGTGTTACTCCAAGTTTGTTTGCAAGGACAGTGCCACTTATAGGCACGTTATCTTCAAGTAATTTTAAAATCTCTTTAATACGTCCTTCTTTTTCTTTCATCCTATACTTTCACCTTTAGTTTCTTTTCCTATTATAAGGACAAGCATACCACCTATTACAAGTATAACTCCAAGCGTTGAGATTGCAAAAGCTAAATTTTTAAATTGAGAAGATATGAATATTGGTGCAAGGATTCCAGCGACTCTTGCGAGTGCTCCAGCAGAGCCATTTGCAGTTGCTCTAAATTCTGTTGGATAAAGTTCAGGCGTATATGCATAGATTATTCCCCAGGCACTCATACAGAAAATCGTAAGAAGACTTCCATTTATTAAAATTTGATTTGGTGTCTTTGATGTTGTAAAGATAAATGCCATAATGGATGTTCCTAAAAGGGATATAAACAAACTCTTTTTTCGTCCAATTGCTTCAATTAGGTATGCACCAAGCAAATATCCCGGAAGTTGCATTACTAACATTGTGAAGGTATAGTTTATCGATTTTGTGATTTCTGTTCCAATTAAACTTGAAATAACTTTAGGAAGCCATGTAAAGAATGCGTAATAAGAAAAAGATATGACAAACCAAACATAGAAGATCATAAGTGTTGTTGGAAAATATTTTTCTCTAAACAAATTTAAAAATGGTAATTGAAGAACTTCCTCTTTCGTAATCTCTAAAGTTCCCCCATAGTCTATTCCCAAAAGTTTTAGATTTTTCTTTGCTTCATCAATTTTTCCTTTCTTAAGAAGAAATTTTATTGATTCAGGGATAAACTTGAGGAAGATAAGCGTTAAAAGTCCCAGTAGAAATACAACATAAGTTATGGAATAATTGGTTTTTCCAATGGTAATTGCAACAATACCTATGATTATTGAGCCGATTGCCCAACTGCCTTCAAGAATTACAAGAAGCCTCCCTCTTACGAGTTTTGGCAAAAATTCTGTTAGATATGCATTTACAACAGGTAAAAGCCCTCCAAGACCAAGTCCTGTGATAAATCTAATTAAAAGAAGTATTGAGAAATTAACTTTTAATCCTGTAAGAGCACTAAAAATGGACACAATCGAAACAAGAATTCCCATTAAAGGCTTCCTTCCTATTATGTCTGCAATATTCCCAGAAATAATTGCACCTATAAGCATTCCGAGGAATGTAAAAGATGCAATGAGGCTTGCAACAGTACTTTGTAAACCATAAGTTTGAGCAATTTTTGGAAGTGTGAGGCTTAAAACCATTACTCCTCCCGCAACGAAACTCCAATAAGTTGAAGCGATTAACACTAATTTTGTTTGTATGCTTTTTGAGACCCTTTTTTCCAAAAATTCTTCTATATCCATTCTATCAACCTCCGCCATATTATACATATGTATATACACTTGTCAAAGAGCTGTAGGATTTTTGATTTCTTTGAATACCTTGACATATTGGCAAAAAAGTGTATAATTTACTGACTATTGAGATGCCAAAATGAAAAAAATTGAATTTAGTAGTAGTTTGCCTAATTTAAAGATTGCTCTTACGGGCACTATTGGAATTGGAAAAACAACTGTCCTAAATAAAGTATTGTCTCATTTGAATGAGCAACCGTTTGGTTTTAGGACTGTGCCTATCATTAAAGAAAGTGCTCTTAAAGGCTTCGAAATAGTTAACCTTAGGACTCTTGAAAAAGGGACAATTGGCTATTTTGATGAAAATTTTGTTATTCGTCCTATTATAGACTCTTTTGAAACTGTTGGAGTGAAAGCACTTCATGATGCGCTTCAATACGGTAAGGCAATTGTTATGGATGAACTTGGATTTCTCGAAAAAGAAGCCTTACGCTTTAAAGAAATGGTTTTTAAGGTACTTGAAAGTGATAAACTGGTTTTTTATGTTGTAAAATCCGAATTAAACGAATTTTTGGAAAATACTTTAAAAAAGGCTGATAGTATTTTTGAAGTAAGCAAAGAAAATAGGGACACTTTGCCCGAAGAAATCTGGAGGTATGTATGGGACTATATGAAGACCTCATCGAAAACGTAAAGGCATACCATTATGAGGTTATAAAAGATGTCAGGGTAGGCGTTGTTTGGAGTGCAGTTCAATCGAAAGGTGTTGGTATTTCTCTTACTTACTCAAGTATTTATGATGAAGTTGAAGATGCAGGAAATCTCATCGGAAAAAGCGTAAAAGAGCTTCTTAATTATATGCTTACATTTAATCTTACAAAGGTATCAATTGGTGTTGCAACGCTTAATTCTCTTTTTGATGTGCCTCAAAATTATGAAGATTTAAACATGCTCGATTACATAGAGAGCATTTCTTATGATAAGCGCGTTGTCTTTGTCGGACATTTTCCAATTTCCGAATCTCTGAGGGCTAAGGCTAAAGAAATTATTGTGCTTGAGCGTTCTCCACGTGAGGGCGATACAATTGATACTGCTGCATATTACATCATTCCTGAAGCAGATATTGTTGCTATAACTGGTTCAACTCTTGCAAACAAAAGCCTTGAAAGTCTTCTTTCACTTAAACGAAAGGGAATAACTATTGTTTTTGGACCTTCAACACCACTATCACCTGTTCTATTTGATTATGGCGTTGATGTGATTGGCGCCTCTGTTGTTAAACATCCGCAATTTGTGCTTAATGCAATTTCACAAGGTGGAAAGCTTTCAAATTTTAAGAAGTATATTGAATATATTGTTTTAAAGAAGGAGGTAAGATAAATGAAAAGATTTTTTGCTTTAATTCTTATTTTTGCACTTATTCTTAGTATTTTTCCAAATGCACCTCTTAAAGGAGCTTCGTATGTGCCAACTGGAACCTTCGCATTTAAGGAAGGCTCAAGCATTTTTAAGATTGATAATTTTGAAAAAAAACTTGATGTTGCACCAATTCTAAAAGGAGATATGCTTTTTATCCCCGTAAGGGCAGTTGTAGAAGAATTAGGTGGAACAATTTCCTATAACCCAAAGGAAAAATCAATTTCAATTACTCTAAATGATACAAAAGTTAATCTATGGGTTAATAAAAGCACCGTGATATTAAACGGAAAGAATGACGAAATTGAAATGCCTATTCTTAAAAATGGACGAATGCTTCTATCTTTAAAAGATATTGTAAATCTTTTTGGTGGGACTATTATTTCAAGTAATTCTTTTGAGCTTCCAAAGCAACTTGTGGAGGCATATGATACAACTGGAAGAAAAATAATAGTGCCAAAGAAGATTAATAAGATTGTTTCTCTATATCCTATGGCAACTCTCCTTCTGTTTCCTTTAAAGAAAGAGGATTGTATTGTTGCAATTCCTACTGCGAAGGTCTTTAATATGGATAATTTTTCAAAAGTTTTTCCAAAGGCAAAAAGCATACCCGATGGTAGTAGTTTTAAAGATCCAAATGTGGAAACAATCCTAAAGTTTAAACCGGATCTTGTCATAACAAATGCCACTACACCAATTAAAAAGATAGTTGAAGTAGGGATTCCTGTTGCTTTGCTTGATGTAGAGTCTGTTTCGGGTATTCTTAAATCAATCCAGTTTTTGGGAACAATTCTTGGCACTCCTACAGAAGCAAAAAATGCCCTTATATATTTGAATTCAAAACTTAATTACATTGATAGCAAAACAAAATATTTACAGAATAAAAAGAAGGTCTATTTTGCACTTGGTAGACTTACTCAAACGGCAGGCTCATCGCTTATCCAAAACGAAATTATCGCTCGCTCTAACGGAGTAAGTGTTACATCAACACTTAAAGGCGGAAAAGTAGATGTATCTATTGAGCAAATCTTAAACTACAATCCTGATTACATCATCCTTGCGCCATATTGTAATGACACGGTGCAGTCGGTCCTTTCAAATAGCGTGCTTCAAAATGTAAATGCAGTTAAGAACAAGAATGTTTATGTGATGCCGCAGTTCATAGGCTCTTATGACCTTCCTGAGCCAGAGTCAATACTTGGCATTATGTGGCTTTCGAATATCCTCTATCCAAATGAAGTCAATTTCAATTTGAAAAATGAAGCAAAAGAGTTTTACAAAGCAATATTTAACTATAATTTGACTGATGAGGATTTAAAGTATATACTTGGAAGTTAATATGATAAAAATCGAAAATTTGAATTTTGGTTATTTTGATACGGAGGTACTCAAAGGTCTCTCGATAGAGGTTAAGGAGGGCGAAACGCTTGCCCTCCTTGGCCCAAATGGAAGCGGAAAGACAACACTTTTAAAGTTGCTTTCAAAAATTCTTGAGCCGAGGGGTGGCACTGTGCTTATCCTTGGGAAAGATATAAGGCGATACTCCTATAATGAACTTGCAAAAACAGTTTCATTGGTGCCACAAATTCATAGAGCAACACAACCTTACACGGTTTTTGATGTGGTTTTAATGGGAAGAAATCCGCAGATGGATGCAATGTTCCCAAAGGAATCTGACAAAAGAATTGCGCTTTCGATTTTAGAAGAGCTTGGAATTTATCATCTTAAAGATAGACCTTACACAGATATAAGCGGTGGCGAGTTAAGGCTTGTTCTCATTGCAAGAGCGTTAGCACAGGAATCAAAAGTCATGCTTTTTGATGAGCCTACTGCATTTCTTGACTTTAAGAATGCTTCTCTGGTACTTCAAAAAATTATAGAACTCAAAGAAAAGAAAGGGAAAACAATTGTTGTGACTCTTCATGATCCAAATGAAGCGCTTCAGGTATCAGATCGCATACTCCTTATGAAAAAGGGAGAAATGGTTGCAATAGGCAAACCTGAGGAAGTTCTAACTGAAAAAAATCTTAAATATGTTTATGGTATTGATGTCGAAAAGGTAAGTATCAATGGAAGGACCTTCATCTACGCAAAATAGTAATGTTAGAGTAATAGTTTCAAAGGAAAGCCGTTTTTTTGGTGTTTTGATACTTTCAATTATCATAAACATTGGTCTTGTAATTTTTTCAATTCTGTTGGGGCGTTTTAATATAAGCATTAGGGATGTCTTTTTATTTTTTGCTGGTAAACTTGAAGGAGTTCCCAAATCCGTTATCCTCGATGTAAGGATTCCAAGAATCATTGCAGCGCTTCTTATTGGTGCAACACTTTCTGAAACTGGTGCTGTTTATCAAGGCATATTCAATAACCCTCTTGTTTCTTCTTATATTTTGGGTGTCTCTTCTGGTGCTGGATTTGGAGCTGCGTTAGGCATTCTTATTTCAAATAATTTGGTTGTTGTTGAATTACTTGCATTTGCGTTTGGTATTCTTTCAGTATTGCTAACTCTGAGCGCTTCAAGAATAAAAAATGATAATATAACGCTTGTCCTTGCGGGCTTTGTAGTTGGAAGTCTTTTTCAATCTTTTACCTCATTTTTAAAGTATGTCGCAGACCCATTTTCAAAGTTGCCGCAGATAGTTTTTTGGCTTATGGGAAGTTTGTCCCAAATTACCCTTAAGGAAGTCTATACTTTTAGTCCAATTCTTATTTTGTTTTTATTGATTGTTGCTTTCTTTGGATGGAAGCTTAATATTCTTTCTTTCGGAGAAGAAGAAGCAATAAGTCTTGGAGAAAATCCAAAGGTACTAAAACGAACACTTATCGCTATAACAACGCTTCAGACTGCAATAGTTGTCTCTTTAGGGGGTGTCATAGGTTGGGTTGGGCTTGTCGTTCCACATATTGTGAGGTTTGTCATAGGTTATGATAATAGATTTGTATTGCCATTATCGGCACTTTTTGGTAGCGCTTTTTTATTGTTAATCGATACAATTTCAAGGACTACATTCCCTTCAGAAATTCCTATTGGGATTCTTACAGGTCTTGTGGGCGCCCCGTTCTTCGTTGCCTTAATGAGAAGGAAAAATTAGAGAAGATATTTACCTAAATCTCTTTTGAAACATTTTTACCTTTTAATGCCTTTTTGAATGCAAGCATTTATTTAGTTTCAAAAATAAGAACTGGTTTATTTTTTGCTATGTTGGACAAGTGTATTACTTCCCTTACTTTGTTATCTTAATGAACAAAACTTATCTCACTTTAACGTAGTGAGAAGACTCCACTTTTGGAGAAGTTCTCTTATTACGCAAGATTAAAAGAATTTATTCTGTTTTTTTAAAAATTCTTCAATTATTTTCATTATAAACGAATGGAATAAAAGAATCTAAAAATCGAAAGTTTGCATTATCTGGAACATAATAAAAAATGCTCATAAGCATACCTTTTTTGGAAAAGGTAAAGATACCTAATTTACAATCTTTTTCTTCTGTATTTTGAAGTTTTGGAATTGAAACTCCTATTTTATCAAAATTGTTTTTTAAAACGCTTATTGGGAGATGTAAATCGTCATAAAATAGGTTCGCTTTCAAATTTAACTGCTGATCATATTGGAAAAACACTTCTATAAATTCAGCATCCTTAGTGCTATAAAAAATAGTTTTAAAACAAGTTGGATAACCTTTAAAAGCCTGTTTTTGATCAGGATATTGATATGAAATTTCTACTGGATCAACCCCAAATTCCTTTGCCAACTTTTTACTTTTTTCATCTAATTTATCTTCGCTTATTAGTTTAGGATCCACTTTAAGATAGGTATTATATTTTTTGAGATTATTAATATCAATTAAACCTGTGACAAGTACAGAGTGAGTAACAAAGTAAGAAGGATCTGTTAGGCTATATATTTTATAATCTTCGCTTACAAATTTTGAAATTCTTACAATCTCTTGAAGGAAGCTACCGTATGTCATCTTCTCAGAATTTTTCAACGAAAAATTTAATGTTACAATCGATGCTACAACAATAATTACTATTAGAAAACTAATTAAAGTGGTTGTAAATAATTTTGTTTTCATCTTAATATCCTCCTTACTCTTTTAAATTATGGCTGTGTTGACCCTTGATGTGCATCAAAATAGATTAGTGAAAAACCACTACTTGCAACTCTTGGGGTTACCGCACCGCAAGGTTTTGCTGTAATTCCAGTGTTTCCATTTGTATCAATCCATTTGTAATATGCCGTTCCTGATGAAGAAACAGATGGATACCAGGCAGTGATAGTCCATTCTTGGTATGCAGGAACATTTTTCAGAGAAGCTGTTATCTCTGCATTCACTGAAACGCTACCGCTAAGTGCCTGGATTTCATTCACAGTTAAAGTTAAAGGGGAAGGATAAGGTAAAGGATTGTTTGCCGATATGGACTTTATCCAATATCCCTTATTATTAACAAAACCACTTCCAAAGTCGTAATGATCGAACGTATAACTATAAGCAACTACATCATCTATCGAAAACTTTGGTCTTGTAGATAGATTATTCTTATTTAAGAGAATTGCTTTATCTAATGCTTCATTCAGAAGTTCTTGAGTATGCTTAAGGTTGTATGCGTCAACATATGATTGACTATACTCATCATTTGCTTTGACTTTAAAACTTCCTGAATTAGCCAAAACCAAAACAAACAATAAAATTGCAACTATTATTAGTCTTTTTGCTTTCAAATTAACCTCCTTATTAAAGATTTTATTTTAATTTCCCTTTTCTTAAAA
>PNIL01000062.1 GCA_002877955.1 Caldisericum exile
ATGGGTTATAATATAATTCTTTACTTAACAGGTTTTTTGGGAAGTTTATTATCATTTTTCCCGTTTGGCGTACTCAAAAAAGGAGCAGTAAAGCTCAATAAGAAAGTTTCTGTAATTATTCCTGCAAGAAATGAGGAAAGTAATCTCATAAACATTTTAGAAGACTTAAAAAATCAGACATACAAGCCTTACGAAATAATTGTCGTAAACGATGAGTCGGAAGATAAAACTGAAAGTATTGCAAAACAAAATGGCGCAAAAGTAGTATCAATTAAGGAAAAACCAAAAGAGGTTTTAGGTAAACCATATGCATGTTTAAAAGGATTTGAGGAATCAACTCAAGATTTACTACTCTTCTTAGATGCTGACCTAAGGCTTGGAAATGATGCAATTGAAAAACTTTTATACACATATGAGCTTGAAAATGCCGTAATAAGTGTATGGCCATATCATGAAATCAAAACATTGGAAGAAAATTTTTCTTTCTTTTTTAATTTTATAGGGGCAATTTCCCTTAACAATTTTTCCTTAATAAATCGATTCTTGCCTATACAAGGCCTTTTTGGCCCATGCATTCTCATAGATAGAGATACCTACGAAAAAACTCAAGGACACAAAAACGTCCTGAAAGAAGTAGTTGAAGATTTGGCTCTTGGGAAAGTAATCGCAAAAAAGGGCATTAAAATAAAAAATTTTCTTGGAAGAAAGGATATTAAGTTTAGGATGTATAAAGGTGGCTTCAAAGAATTACTCTCAGGCTGGTCTAAAAATTTTTCAAAAGGTGCTGTTTCAACACATCCTTTGAATTTTATCATCGTTTTCATTTTCATAACGGCAACTTTCTCGGTTCTTTTTCATCTTAAAGAGTATTTTATATTTGCAATATTTTTCTCAGTTGAGTTTCTTCTTGTTGGAAGAATTATTGGAAACTTTAATCCAGTTTTACTTATGCTATATCCCATACATTTGTTTATATTCTTTATAATTTTTGCAAATTCAATCTTGCAAACTTTTATAAAAAGAGAAGTAGAGTGGAAAGGCAGAAAAATTAAAATAAGATGAGCTCAACTAAATTTATATTTCTATTTTTAATTGAGTACTTAATCGGTTCAATAATGTTTTCATATATAATTGCTAAAATATACAATATTGACCTCAGAAAATTCAGAGACGGCAACCCTGGTGGTTCAAATTTATGGAGACTTAAAGGCATTAAGCTTGGATTAATCGCAATTTTCCTTGATTATTTAAAAGGGTTTATACCTCTTTACTTTATTATCTCAAAAAACAGCTTAACTCCTTCTGAGCTAACTTTAATTTCAATTGCACCATTACTTGGACATATTTTCCCTCCGATGTTGAATTTCAAAGGAGGCAAGGGAATTGCAACAACATTTGGTATATGGTCAGCACTTACAAAGTATGAAGTTCCGCTAATTTTAGGTGGTGTTTATACAATTTTTATATTCATCAAAAGAGAAAATACAACTCCAGAATTCGATGCCATTCGTGCATTAAGCGGTATGTTTTTAACCTTGATATTCATTTATGTAGCACATAGAGAGTTTATTAATGTAGCAATTTTAAACACAGTTCTATTGATTTTTTCTCACAAAAGAGAGATAATAAACATAGTAGAAAGGAGGCAAATATGATTAAAAATCAGTGGTATGTCGTCTTATCATCAAAAGAATTGAAAGATAAACCTATTGGACTTACAAGATTCGGGGAAAAACTTGTAATGTGGAGGACAAAAAACGGAATTGCATGTATCAGAGATATATGTGCCCATAGAGGTGCAAGCCTCTCAAGAGGAAAAATTGTCGAAGGACACATTCAGTGCCCATTTCACGGCTTTCAATATGATTCAAACGGTAGGGTAGTTTTAATACCAGCAAATGGAAGGAACTCAAAAGTTCCTGAAAACTTTAAAGTAAAAAGTTATAAAGTAAAAGAAAAAAATGGATTTATATTTTTGTTCTATGGTGATGAAGAAAAAGCTCCCGATAAGATACCATTTTTTGACTGGATTGACGATAGTTTTGCATATGATGAATTAAAAGATCCTTGGAATACGCACTATTCAAGATGCATTGAGAATCAACTTGACCCAATTCATCTTCCATTTGTCCACTATAATACAATAGGAACAGGCAATAGAACTGTTGCAGATGGACCAGTTGTGGAGTGGTTTGATACTGATAAGATGCGCTTCTATGTGTTTAATAGAAAAGACGATGGTACTCCTCCAAAGAAACCAGAAGAACTAAAAGGACAGAAAAGTAAGGTTTATCTTGAATTCATTTTCCCAAATATTTGGCAAAATCACATAAGTGACAAATTCTTTATCGTTGCTGCATTCGTTCCTGTTGATGAAGAACACTCTTTAGTCTATGTTAGACAGTATGTAAAACTTACGGGAATTAAATTTATAGATAAACTCATCGCAACGCTTTCCATTCCATTTGATAGAATTGTGCTTCATCAGGACAGAAGGGTTGTGGAAACACAAATTCCCAAAAAGAGTTCATTACATATGGATGAAAATCTTGTGCAGGGGGACCTTCCAATAATTGAATACAGAAAAAGAAGGGAAGAACTCATAAGGCAAAATAACTGACATGAAAAATTATAAATTTAACTTAATTATTCCAAAGCTTGAGAAATTTGTAAAAGACCTTGGAGTGCCCGTTGTAACTCGCATTAAAGAAAAGGAGGCTGATCCTTTCAAAATTCTCATAGGCACAATTCTTAGTTTGCGAACGAAAGATGAAACAACAGAGCAAGCCGCAAAAAGATTGTTTGAGGTTATAAAAACGCCTCACGACCTTGTTAAACTAAGTGAAGAAGAAATAGAAAAACTCATATATCCTGTAGGTTTTTACAAAAGAAAGGCAAAGCAAATAAAAGAAATCGCATGGACACTTATACAAAAATATGGAGGCCGTGTCCCAAATGATCTTGAGGAACTCTTAAAGATGAAAGGCGTTGGAAGAAAAACTGCAAACCTTGTCATAACTGAAGCCTTTGATGACTACGGCATTTGTGTTGATACTCATGTTCACCGCATTTCAAATAGGCTTGGCTGGGTAAAAACAAAAACCCCCGAACAAACCGAAATGGAATTGCGAAAAATACTCCCAAAGAAGTACTGGAAGACCATAAACCCAATTCTTGTCACATTTGGCCAAAATATTTGCAAGCCTGTAAGCCCTCTCTGTTCTAAATGCCCCATTAAAGAGTTATGCCCAAAAATAGGAGTAACAAAGTCTCGGTAAGAAATTTTGAAACATACACCTTTTGTTGTAAAATAATTCGCTATGAAAAAGATAATTTTAGTTTTATTAATATTTTCTCTTTTGTATTTTGTAGGTTGCGGCAACTCTTATAAGATAAATTTCTTTGATGAAGATGTTCTAATTAAAATTTTTTCAGAAATTTATCTTCAAAACTCTTATAAGATAAATTTCTTTGATGAAGTCACAGGAAAACCTATTAATACCGTTATTATAGATGGAAAAACATTTGAAGGGGAATTGAGGCTCTCTCCAAATACTTATAAGGTGTCTGCAAATAATTATGAGGAAAAAACAGTATCTGTAAATAAGGATAAAAGAACTTTTTTCTTAAAGCCTATTTCTTACCTTTCAGTCGAAGCAAATACAAGGATTAACTCTATAAAGATTGATAACACATATTATGAACCAGTAAGTCTAATTGTAAATGGACGAGAAGTATTCGTTATTTCCCCAGTTGCATTAGGAAAGCATAAAATTGTGATCGAAAGCAAATTCTTTATTCCACTCTCAAAAGAAATCGAATTCAAAGAAGGCGAAAACCATTTAAATGTTGCTCTTTCGGTAGATAATGTTACATTCTCAAAGTTCCTTGATACGGTCGAGTTTCCTCTTGAAGGCTCTTCAAATAAGAAGATTGCAGTAAAAATAAATGGTATTGCAAACAAAAACCCCGTGAAAAAGGAAATTGAAGTTGAAAAAACCGGCGATTTTCTTACCTTTAAAGATGGAAATTTAACATACTCTTATAAAAATGGTGATTTTGACATCAATGGTCGTAGACCAAATGAAGAAGAAAAGGCAATTTTATCTTATTCAAAATCTGTTATCGAGGAGTTTTTAAATTTAAGAAGTACTTTAAAATCTTTGAATCTAAAAGAAGTTAAAGATAACGAATTTATTTTATCAAAGACAGGTGACTTTGAAGGAAGAAAAATAAACGAGTCAATATCATTTACTCTAAATAACGCAAAAATTACTAATATAATTTTGAACATTGTACAAGAACAAATAAACACTAACTTGTCAATAGAAGTGGAGGTTAAGTAGTTATGGGATTTACACACTTGCATCTTCACACTGAATATAGCCTTCTTGACGGAATGAATAAAATTTCAGAACTTTCTTCCCGGGTTAAAGAATTAGGAATGGATGCTGTTTCTATAACTGACCATGGAAATATGTATGGAGTTATTGAGTTTTATGATGAAATGAAGAAAGCAGGCATCAAACCCATTATTGGTGTTGAGGTTTATATTGCTCCAAATGGTGTGGAAAAAAAAGAAAAAGACGAAGAGCGATACCATCTTATTCTTCTTGCAAAAAGCCTTAAAGGATACAAAAACCTTACAAAAATTGTAACAGAAAGTTATATAAAAGGATTTTACTATAAACCAAGGATTGACTTTGAAATTCTCAAAAAATACAATGAAGACATTATCGCAATGTCTGCCTGTCTTCAAGGCGAAATTTCTGCAAAAGCACTTAAAGGAGATATAAAGGAAGTCAGGAAAGCACTTTATAAATACCTTGATATATTTGGCAAGGAAAACTTCTTTGTTGAAGTGCAAAATCACGGACTTGATGAAGAAAAGGCAGTTATAGAAGTTGCAAAAACTCTCAAAGACACAGAAGGCGTCAAACTTGTTGCTACAAATGATGCACATTACTTACGAAAAGAAGATGCGCACGCACACGATATACTACTATGCGTTCAAACTTTAAGGCCATTTGATGATCCAGAGAGAATGCGTTTTCCAAATCAAGAGTTCTATATAAAAAGCGAAGCTGAAATGCTTGAAGTATTCAAAGGTCTTGAAGATGCAGTTTATAATACAGAACTTGTAAAAGAATTGTGCAATGTCGAATTTGATTTTTCATCATACCACTTACCTGTTTATAGAAAAGATGAAAACTGGGATCCATCAAAAAACAAAGAGTACCTCGAAGAGTTAACTTTTAAAGGGATAAAAGAAAAATACGGAGACAAGGCAGAAGAAGTAATGGAACGAGCTCGCTTTGAACTAGATGTCATTGAAAAGATGGGTTTTACCGACTACTTCCTTATAGTTCAGGACTTCATAAATTATGCAAGAAATAATGATATTCCCGTTGGACCAGGACGTGGTTCTGCCGCAGGGTCTGTTGTTTCATATGCTTTAGGTATAACAGAAATTGATCCGATTAAATACAATCTATTCTTTGAACGATTCCTAAATCCAGAAAGAATAAGTATGCCTGATATTGATGTTGATTTTGGTGATAGAGGTAGAGATGCTGTTATAGATTATGTAAGAAAAAAGTACGGGGAGTCTCATGTTGCACAGATTGCAACATTTGGTAAAATGGAAGCACGCCAGGTTATCCGTGATGTTGGTCGTGCCTTAAAGTTCACATATCAGGAAACAGATAGAATTTCTAAACTCATTCCGCCAGGACTTAAACTTAAAGAGGCAATTGAAACACTTCCTGATTTAAGAAAACTCTACGAAGATTCACGCTATAAAGAACTTTTTGATGTTGCGCTAAAACTTGAAGGCCTTTCAAGAAACTTTGGTACCCATGCAGCAGGAGTTGTAATAGGTGATGCACCATTAACTGAATATCTACCTCTTCAGACTGACAAAGATAATTCTATTATCACTCAATTTGATAAAGATGTTGTAGAACACATTGGGCTTTTAAAGATGGACTTTCTCGGTATTAAGAACCTCACAATAATACAGGATACAATAGACATGCTTAAATCGAAAGGAATCAATATTGATATAGACAAAATTCCTGAGGATGATAAAGAAACTTTCGATATGCTCAAACGTGGTGATTCAGTGGGCGTGTTCCAATTAGAAAGCGCAGGTATGAGAAGAGTTCTAAAAGGAGTTCAACCTGACAGTATCGAAGACCTTACAGCAGTTGTTGCCCTCTACAGACCCGGCACCATAAAGGCAGGAGGTATTGAAGAATACATCAACAGAAAATCTGGTAAAACAAAAGTAACTTACCCTCATCCAAAACTTGAACCAATTCTTAAAAATACATATGGAATTATTGTTTATCAGGAACAGGTAATGCAGATTGCAAATGCCCTTGCAGGCTACACTTTGGCAGAAGCTGATACCTTAAGGAAGGCTATAGGTAAAAAGATTCCCGAAATAATGAAAGCTCAAAGGGAAATATTTGTAAAGAGAGCAGTCGAGAATGGTGTTGATAAAATTGTTGCCGAGAAAATTTTTGATCTCATTGAATTTTTTGCAGGTTATGGATTTAATAAGTCTCATGCAGTCAGTTATGCAACGCTTGCCTACCGAACTGCTTATTTAAAAGCACATTATCCCAAGGAATACTTTACTGCCATATTAAACTCATACATAGGAAATGAAGATAAAACTCGTGAAACTCTCCTTGAAGCAATAAGCAAAGGCATACCCATATATCCTCCTGATATAAACAAATCAGATGCCCTATTTAAGGTAGAAGGAAGCGGAATTAGATTTGGTTTTCTCGGTATAAAGAATGTAGGAGAAGCCTCAATTAATGAAATAATAAAAGAACGCATTGCAAACGGGCCATTTTCATCGTTTAAGGATTTTGAAAAAAGAACAGCTTCCTTCAAGGTAAACAAAAAAGTTATTGAAAGCCTAATTAAGGCGGGTTGCTTTGACTCACTTGATGAGGACAGAAAAGCACTCCTTGAAGGTGGTTCAGAAACTCATGCAACCGTTTCCCTGTTTGGTGGGCTGCCACAGGCTACAACACCAAGGGTCCATGCAACAAGAGCAGACATCCTAAAATACGAGAAAGAAGCATTTGGATTTTATCTTTCTGATAACCCAATAAATGCATATCTTGGAATCCTTGAAGATCTTGGAATTGAAACAGTATCGCAAGTGATTTCAAAATTTAAAAGAGAAGAGGATATCGAAAGCGAAAACTCTCTTGATTCATTAGAAATTGAAGAAATCACAATTAACAAAGTCAAGGTTGCAGGCGTAATAAACAACGCTAAAAAATCAAAAACAAAAAACGGTAACTTTATACTCAGGTTTGACCTTGAAGATGGCGCAAATAAAATTGGATGCCTTGTTATGCCACAATACCTTGAAAAATTTTCTGAATATCTCGATAAAGATGGAATTGCAATAATCGAAGGAGAAATAAGGCAGGAAGAAGATTCGTTCACCCTCTTTGCAGTGGATGTTTTTAAGTTCTTAACAGAGAAAGATATTAAGAAAAACGATAAAAATAACGCACTCCATATAAATATCTCATTGGATGAAGAAAGCTCTCAAACAGTATTTACAAAACTTTCAAAATTAAAGGAAATCGCACAGAGTTTTAAAGGCGAAGTCCCAATTATACTGCACATAAAAACTGACGGTGTAATCGTAAGAATTCACTCATCACCGAAATTCTCAGTTGATCCATTAAAGGGATTTATTTCAAAGTTAGAAGAAATATTTGGAAAAGACTCTTACGAAATTAAAAGCTTCCTTGAATAGAGTTGAAAAAATCTTCCAATAATGTATAATTCATTGAGTGCCGGAGTGGCGGAACTGGCAGACGCGGCGGACTCAAAATCCGCAGGGGTTCAGAGCTCCGTGTGGGTTCGACTCCCACCCCCGGCACCATTTTTATTTTCAAATATAAAGTAAATCTTTTGTATAATATTTATGAAATCATCTTGAAGGAGGTCGATTTAGATGGATTTAGGCATCAAAGGGAAAGTTGCATTCGTCATGGCTGGCAGTAAAGGGCTCGGTAAAGGTGTTGCCCTTAAACTTGCAGAAGAAGGCGCGCTTGTTTCAATAATGGCTCGTTCTATGGAAAATCTCAAAAAGGCACAAGAAGAAATAAAAACTAAAACTGGCTTTGAACCGCTCATCGTTTCGGGAGACGCCACCAAAAAGGATGATGTACTAAGAGCAATAGATGAAACAGTTAAAACTTATGGCACAATACACATTCTTTTTACAAATGCAGGTGGACCACCATCAGGTGGATTCTTTGACGTAAAACCCGAAGACTACCTTGATGCAGTTCATTTGAATCTAATGAGCACAATCTATGCAGTTTATGGTGTTAAAGATCTTATGATAAAACAAAAATGGGGAAGAATTATTGCTTCAACTTCAATATCAGTTAAGCAACCACTTGATAATCTTATTCTTTCAAATGTTTCAAGAGCTGGGGTTGTTGCATTTATAAAGTCTGTTTCAAATTCACTTGCACCTTATGGAATAACGGCTAATGTAGTTGCTCCAGGCTACACAATGACTGAGAGAGTTGAAAACCTTCTTAAAGCAAGAGTAGAAAAAGAAGGAATAACGTTTGAAGAGGCAGAAAAGACAATGGTTGCAAGTATCCCGATGAAGCGTATTGGAACTGTCGAGGAATTTGCTTCTACTGTTGTATTTCTTGCTTCTGATAAGGCTTCTTATATAACTGGTATCGTTTTGCCAATCGATGGTGGCTTTATAAAGGGGGTGTAAGAATGATTAAGATATATCCAGAACAAGATTTTGAGGTTGTATTAGATATTGCAACTAAGATGTGTGTTGCAGCTCGCACTGCTCCAAAAGCAAATGGACTTGATTCAATTGTTACGGCAATAGTATATGGGGAAGAACTTGATAAAATTAGGGAAGAAATGGTAAGATTTGGCACAGAGAGAAATCTTCAATACTTTATAAGAGATGCAAAAAACATTGAGGGAAAAGTTGTTGTCATTATCGGTTCTAAACCAAAAGAAAAGGCACACGGCTTTGAAGATGGCGAATCTGAGGAAACGGTTTTAAAAGAAAGTAGTGCAATAGACCTTGGTATCGCAATTGGAAGTGCTGTATCGCTTGGAAAAGATTTATGCATAGATAACAGAATAATGTATTCGATTGGAAGAGCTGCAATTAATCTAAAAATTCTTGGCGAAGATGTAATAATTGCGTATGGCATACCTTTGAGTATTTCGGGTAAAAATCCGTTTTTTGATAGAAAATAAAAAGGAGGTAAACTTATGCAAGAATTATTACTAATTCCAGGGCCAACTCCTGTAAGTGATGATGTACTTGACGCAATGTCAAAACCCGTTATTTCACATACAAGTGTTGAATTTGCAAATTTGCTTAAAGAGACATTGTCCTATGTAAAGGATCTTTTTGGAACTAAAAATGGTTTTCCATTTGTTATAACAGGATCGGGAACTTTGGGTATGGAAATGGCAATAACAAACATTCTTGGGGAAAAGGACAATCTTCTCGTGTTATCACATGGATATTTTGGCGATAGATTTGAAGAACTCGCAAAACATCTTGGAATAGAAGTCGACAAGATAAAGGCAAACCCAGGCGAACACGTAGATCTTGAATTGCTAAGAAAAACACTCAAAGAAAAACACTATACTGCAGTAACTTTAACTCATGTTGATACATCAACAGGAGTGCTTGCAGATGTTGAAACTGTTTCAAAAATACTTCAAGAAGTAAGTCCTGAAACTCTATTTATAGTTGATGGCGTATGTGCAACTGGGGGAGTAAAAGAGGAGTTCGATAATTGGAAAATAGATGTAATCTTAACTGGCTCGCAAAAGGCACTTGCAACACCACCAGGACTAACGCTTCTTACCTTCTCAAAAAGAGCAATCGAAAAAAGGAATTCAATTAAGCCACGTACTTATTATGGTGATATTTTAAAATGGATACCTGTTATGGAAGATGGCACAAAATATTTTGCAACACCATCCGTTAATCTATTTTTTGCACTTCATCAATCTTTAAAAGATATCTTTGATATGGGGCTTGAAAATTATTTTAAAAAACATGAAGACCTTGCAAGAAGAGTAAGAAACGCAATGAATGAGTTAGGTTTAAAGCTTGTTGCAAAAAGACCTGCACCAACGCTATCAGTATTCCTATATCCTGAGGGAATTGATGATAAAACATTTAGAGGAAGATTAAAAGATCATGGAGTTGTTATTGCAAATACGCTTGCAGAACTCTACGGAAAGGGTTTTAGAATCGGACACATGGGAAGCATTACGAAAGACGAACTACTAGTTGCAGTTTCAAAAATTGCAGAAACATTCGAAGAATTAGGAGTCAAAGTTAGTAAAGGAAACGTAATTAATGCATTCCTAAGTTAAGAAAATACTCTTGAAAAGAGGCGCTCTCCTAAGACAAGGAGTGTGCCTCCTATTATAAATGTAGCAAAGTAGCCAAGGTGAAGTGCAATAAATCCCGCAACAAATGAGGCAAGAATTACAGCAAAATTGATTGACATGTTAAAAATTCCTAAAGCTTTACCACGTTCTTTGTGAGGTGTAAGATTTGTGATTTCAAGCGTTAAAGGAATGTAAAGAAAAGGCCAAGTAAAACCGAAGAAAACAAAACTTAAATAGATAAATACTTTCATGAAATCGATTTTAAATACAACAAAAATTCCAATTAGAATGAAAAGCATACCTCTTAAAAATAAGACATACCTTATAAAGAGTCGATCATATTTGGTCGTACGCAATTTTCCTGTTAAGAAAAAGGCGATATTACCTGCAAAACTGTTTGCCGAATAAAGTAGGAATATCAGCTGAGATGATACTTTGAATACTTCCTTTAAAAATACAGTAAATATTGAGAATACAAGGTTTGCACCAAAAAATGCCATAAAAACAGCCATAGTAATAAGTCTCATATTCCTTGGTAGATTTCTTAAATCCACAACTTTAAAGAATTCACTTGCAAAATTTGCAACTTTAAGGAATAAAATCTTGGTTGTACGGAGATTCGGTATAACTTTAACCTTTAAAGCACCTCGTTCAATGGTTAAAAAAGAACTTAAAAGAAGAAGAATTGAAGCAATAAAAAAGATCATTTTGAGCTTAAGTATATCATTTAGGCTCTTCACTATGGTAAGCACAAAACTTCCAAAAAGCATACCGAAAGTCGAACCAACACTATTAAAGAGATTTAAATTATTAATTTGCCTTCTTACAAAGCCTTCATCTCCGATCTTCGAAAGGTGTAGAGTCATTGCAGGACCAGTGAAAGAAATTACATTTCCAAGTATGATTGAAAGAAGATAATAAATAAAGATAGATTTAACAAAAGCCATAAGAACTATTATAAAAGATGCAAGGAAAAAACTTGTATATATCAAGACAGAAATTCTTTTAATTCTATCCAATATGATACTTGCAGAAATTGAGCCTAAAAGGTTTCCAAACGAAAATAGTGCAACTGCAATAGATGCACTTTGTACATTGCCCCTTAGAGCAACTACCACATACAAACTTATAACTATATTAAAAAGAGAGATCGATGCACCTTGCAGTGCAAACGAAATAAACCATTTTTTAAATCCCATTTTAACCTTCAAGGATATTTTATATTAAAGATGGTTTTTGGCAAACCAATTTAAAAAGTATTGACTTAAAAATAAAACTTCATATAATAACCAAAATTTTGCAAGGAGGAGAGCATGAAGAAAGTTTTAGTAAGCTTGATCTTGGTTGCACTGTTGCTTACAGTGTTTGTCCAAGTAAAAAGTGCTGAACCCTTATTTGTTGGTGGAGAACCACTCTCAATTAAGAATGAGGTTGCAACCGGTGAGTTTATCGTTGGATTTAAAGATGGGATTAATGTTGGATTAAAGGCTAAAGCACTCGAGAATTCAAAATCCTTAAAAGTAAAAAGAATCGGTCTTAAGAACTTTGCAGTATTTTCATTGCCTCAAGGAAAAACAGTTGATTCAATGAAAGAATTATTGCAGAACGATCCAGATATTGCCTACATTGAACCAAACTTTATTGCACACGCATTTGCAATCCCAAACGACCCACTATTCTCACCATACCAGTGGGATCTATATGATTATAGAATGCTATCCAATGGATATGCATCTAATTATGGCATTCAGGCTGTTTCAGCTTGGAACATCACAAGAGGCGCAGGCGTAAAAGTTGCCATAATCGATACAGGCATTGCTTATGAAAATTACACTGACCCTGTAACAGGCACTCAATATGCTCTTGCTCCCGATCTTGCAAATACAAAGTTTGATACTGCAAATGCCTATGATTTTGTAAATAATGATACTCACGCAAACGATGACAATGGACATGGAACACATGTTTGTGGGACAATTGCCCAATCAACAAATAATGGTATAGGTTGCGCTGGTATTGCATACGAAGCTACAATCCTCCCAATAAAGGTGCTTGAT
>PNIL01000023.1 GCA_002877955.1 Caldisericum exile
TGCTCACAAAAGATGAAATTAAAAACTTTATCGATAAAAATACTCAATGTCTTGAAAGCATTGTAAAGTACAAAATTAGGGAATACTCTGCGCCTAATGGGGTTCATCCTAGAGTTGTAACGAGCATTCTTGAGGAAGAAGGTTTTAACTCTTATTATTATACAGGTGACAATTCGTCGGTTCCAAATAGAACATTTCTTGCTGGATCAATGGTTTCAAAACAAGTCATCGCTTTTCCAATAACATCTTATAAGGAATATGCTTCTTTATACGAAATGTATAAAGGGAGAGTTCCAGAGACTGAAGTTGAAAACTTTTTAAAAGATTTGGTAAATTATGCTATACAAACTAAGACAATAAGACTCTTTTATTCACATCCTTATGATTTTCCACTGTATGAAAATGCCTTACTAAGTTTTACAAAATATGCAATTTCGCTTTCCAAAAGTAAAGAAATACAAATCAAACCTATGAGTTATTTTGCAGATTTCCTTCTAAATCTTTTTAATGCAAAGTTTGAGATTAATGTGGGGAAAAATTTAATCTATTTGAGTGGAAATTCTTTAAAAGGATTCGTTGTTGCATTGCCGAAAGAATTTATTATTAAAGGTGTTATAAGTGGTGTAAAAATTGAAAATGACGAAGATTATACATATATAAAAGTCTTAGATAGTTATAAAAGCCAAAAATTAGTAATACCTTTTGAATTCAAAAATTAATTTGCAAAAAATACCAAAAAATATAAAATTGTTTGAGGTGATAAAATGGATTTATTTGATAAATGTTATAACCCGAAAGAAAATAGCGCACTTTACGATGCAAAGGTTGCAGAAGAAAAGGGTCTTTATCCATACTTCTTACCCTTTGAAGGAACAGAAGGCACTGAAGTGCTATATAAAGGAAGAAAAATAATTATGCTTGGCTCAAATAACTATCTTGGACTCACGCACCATCCTAAGGTAAAAGAAGCCGCAAAAAAGGCCATTGATGAATATGGGACATCTGCAACTGGATCCAGATTCATGAATGGCACTTTGAAAATTCATAGGGATTTGGAAGATGCACTTTCAGAATTTTTAAATAAGGAAGCAGTGATAGTTTTCTCAACAGGATATCAAACAAATCTAGGTACAATCTCTGCACTTCTTTCCCCGAAAGACTATGCAATAATGGACAAAGAAGATCACGCTTCAATTGTTGATGGATGGAGTATGTCTCATGCAAAATTTGCAAGATTCAACCATAATGATGTTAAAAGTCTTGAGAATGTTTTATCAAAAATCCCAGATGATGCAGGAAAACTAATTGTTGTCGATGGTGTTTATTCAATGGCAGGAGATATTGCACCACTGCCAGAAATTGTTGAATTAAAAAATAAATATGGAGCCCGTTTAATGGTTGATGACGCACACTCGATTGGTGTATTAGGAAGAAATGGGCGTGGTACTGCAAACCACTTTAATCTTGAAAATGAAGTAGATCTTATAATGGGAACTTTTAGTAAATCATTTGCAAGTTTGGGTGGATTTATCGCAGGCGATAGAGAAGTCATTAATTATATTAAACATTATGCAAGACCTTTTATCTTTTCGGCAGCAATGACTCCTGCATCAGCTGCCGCAGCACTTGCAGCGCTTCAAATAATGCAGGAAGAACCAGAGCGTATTGAACATCTTTGGAATATTGCAAATAGGATGAGAAAAGGTCTTAAAGAGTTGGGGTTTGATATAGGCGCAAGCAATACACCGATAATTCCTGTTTATATAAGGGACAAATGGAAAACTGTTATGATGTGGAAGGAATTATTTGAACTTGGTGTTTATACAAATCCGGTTTTTCCTCCCGCAGTGCAACCAAACGACTCACTTCTTAGGACAAGCTATATTGCAACACATACAGAAGAACAAATTGACAAGGCACTTTCAATCTTTGAGAAAGCAGGTAAGAAGTTAGGGATAATATAAAAAGTAGAATAAACATCTAAAACTCTATTAATATAGAAGCATTTCTATTAATTTGATGTGTAAAAGCCTCTTTAAATCATAAGAAAGGGGCACCTTTTTCACTTACCCCAAAATCAAAATCAATATTTGGGGAAGTATTGAGGGGGCGTTTTGGTGCCCCCTCAAA
>PNIL01000005.1 GCA_002877955.1 Caldisericum exile
TCGGTTTTAAGTTGATCTAAAGTCATTCCCAAATAATTTGCAATGTCCTGGTTAAAGCCAAATCTCACACCTTTCCTAAAGCCTTTCTCAAAGGCATCTTTTAATTCCTTTTTTGTTGGAGCAATTTTTTCAACTCTTTCTTTTACCTTTGCTTCAAGGTTTGAAATCATTTTGTTGTATTGGTCTTGGGTAATCTTTCCGCTCTTCAATGCATCATCAAGGAATGCTTTTTCTTTTGAGACAATGAAGTTAACAAGGTCTGATTCAGTTTTTCCGTGCTCTGTTGCAATTGTTACAAGGGACTTACCTGAATGTAATTCGGTTTTAAGTTGATCTAAAGTCATTCCCAAATAATTTGCAATGTCCTGGTTAAGGTTGTATTTTACACCAAGTTTAAAGCCTCTTTCAAATGCCGCTTTTAGTCTTCCTGTGAAGTTTGAGGTACCGCCATTTCCTGTGCCAGCGTTAACAAAAGCAACACTTCCCAAAAAAAGTGCCAAAACAAGTGCGCTAACAACTAATAGGTTTCTCATTTTCATCTTTATCACCTCCGCCAAAATTTTAAAACAAAATTGTGATAGAATTATGAAAAGTTTAGATGATGTGTATACTTTCAATAGGATTATCTTTAAAAAACTCTCTTGTGCTTTCTATATCTATCATTACTTGATTTCTTAAGTCTTGAACCTTTTCGTACTTTATCTCGTCTCTCAATCGTTTTATAAAATAGAGCCTCAGGAATTTCCCATAGAAATTATATTCGACATCCAAAAAATGCGATTCAATTTTTATATTTTTCTTTTCCTCAAAGGTAGGATTAAAACCAACATTTGTAACTCCTTTTAAAAGAGTGCCGTTGTAATTTCCAATCGTAATATATACGCCATTTTTGGGAAGTAGTTTATTGCCATTTTCATAATTAAGATTTGCGGTTGGGAATCCGAGATGTCGTCCAAGGCCTTTACCTTTTTCAACAGTACCTTGAATAAAATATGGATGCCCCAAAAGGTTATTCCCCTCTTCAATGCTCCCATTTAAAATGAGATCATGAATTAGAGAACTTGAAATAGCAACACCATCTTTTAAGACTTTATTTGCGATTATTACATCAAAATTATAAATTTGTCCAAGCTCTTTAAGAGTATTCGCATCACCTGACTTCTTATAACCAAATCTAAAATCTTCACCAATAACAACAAATTTGCAGTTAAGAGTTTTGACGAGTTCTTCTCTTACAAACTCTTCAGGAGACATCTCCATAAGGTTTGCTTCGAGGTCTGCAATATATACATTTTCTACATTCAGCTTTTCAAAGATATATAACTTTTCGTTTAGTGTTGTAAGAAGTTTCCTTCTTGCCTCTTTAATCGGGTGATTAGAAAAAGTATAGATAACAGGACAGAGGTTTTTTTCTTCGCTTTTACTTAATAATTGTGAAATAAGGACCTTGTGTCCAAGATGAACACCATCAAACATACCAATTGCAACAGCAGTTTTCTTAGAGATACTTCTACGAAACTCTATTATCTTCATCGATTACAACCTTCGGTTTTAAGATACCTTTTATTTCACCTATACCAATTACATTATAGGTTTTGTCAAGAACAATCGCCTGGTTTAACGGCTCGGATTTTCCTAATTTAAATGCATCTCCATCAACAACAATAATAGGCATGTTAATTACTGCTTGTGGTGGGACAAGCCCTTTTGAAAAATCGCCTTGCCTTAATCTATTTATAGTAGTTGCCATAGAAATTGAGAGATTTCCAATCTTAGTACGTGTAATTGCAGAAAGCGTTGAAGGAACTCCAAGCATAAGCCCAAGTTCATAAGCAAGCGAACGCATATATGTACCTGAACTTGAAGTTACCCTTAAAACGAGTTTATTATTTTTAAAGCCCATATATTCAATTCCGAGAATCTCAACGTCTTTGAAGGTTTCAATAAAAGTTTCTTTTCTTGCAAGTTTATAGAGTTCAACGCCTCTGAGTTTTTTAGCTGAAAAAAATGGAATGCGCTGTTTTATCTTACCAACAAATTTAGGTAATGCCCTTAAAACATCTTCTTCTTTTACCAAAACATCATAAGCTCTAACGACTCTCCCAGTTATGTCCCATGTGTCGGTCTCAATTCCAAAAGTTATCTCAATTACGTATTCTTTTGTTTCAAGATTTACATACGGCAAAAGCCTTGTGTATTTTCCGAGAGCAACAAACAACAATCCTGTTGCCATTGGGTCAAGAGTCCCAAGGTGACCAACTCGCTTTTCTCCCAGAACCCTTGAAATTTCGTTTAAAAATTTCCTCGAGGTAATTCCATATGGTTTAGAGATTAACAAGAAAACGTTTGTCAACTCTTCCATTTTTTATTTCAATTCCTTCAATTTTAAGAAGCTTTTCCTTAAGTGTTAGCCCACCTGAAAAACCGTGAAGCCTTAAATTTCGATCAACTACCCTATGGCATGGGATAAGAACAGGTATAGGATTTTTTGATAAAGCAGATCCAACAAAACGTGCATAGTTATTGGTATTAAATACTTTTTTAGAGATGTATCCGTATGTTGCAACTGCTCCATATGGGATTTTATAAACTTCCTCAAGAACTGGACGAATTGAAGGATTAATGCTTTCAAAATCAATAGACAAAAGTCCTTTTCCCTCTTTAAGCAACCTTATAAATTCGTTAAGAAACTTCGAATTATTCTCCTCGCACTTCTTTAAAAATTCAATTTTATATATTTTGTTCTCTTTTGTGTAAATCTTGAGGGGAATTTCCTCATAACAAATTTTATAGTTCATCAGTATATTTTAACCTCAACACTTGTTGGCGTAATTGTTTGAAGGATTACATTTTGAGGTAGCCCTGAAACAATGATGGGAAGTGTGTATGTACCAATATCAAGTGTAGTAGCGTCAACCGTGCATTTAATCATGTCCGAAGTAATAGTATCAATTACCTCTTTAAATCCAGCTATTATAACATTTATACTTTCTTGTGAAACGCTATACTGTCTTCCTTGAGGAGCCACAACTTTTACTTGTACCGTAAAGGTCTTTGAAACAATTGGACTTACATCAACTGTAACTTTACAGGTATTAACAGGGAAGGTTACATTATCAATTTTACTAAGTTTTACTGTAAAATCGGTTTTTGAAGTTAAAAGAGATACATCAATTGGATCAGTTGTCACAGATTTAATATTTGTGACTAAGCTAATTGGACCTGAAATAGTGATAACGGAAGGCTGTATAGATATTGACTTAATTCCAAAACCTTGAGGAGGAGAATTTTGAATTGTAGGAACAATTGGAACTGTGACGATGGTATTCTCTTCCGAAACTTTAACTTCAGCAACAACAGAAGAAGGGTTTAAGTAGACATTCTGCAAATTTGATCCATCAATTGTTTCAACCTGAACTGGTAGTACAACTGTTGTATTACCTGTAATCTTTGAGACATCTATTGAAATGTATACTCGTTTTATCTTTGAGAGTTCAGAGCTAGGTCCAAATGCAACAACTGAACTTGGCGAAACAATAGGAAGTGAGGGGAAAAACTGGGTTGTTTGCGTTGCATTGATAAATTCTGAAACTACTGGAAATTTTTTACTTGAAATACTTTCAAGAACTACCTTTATTTTGTCAGGCGTAAAAGATTTTATCCTTATAGCAGAGGAAGGTGGTGTAACTTCAACATCTACAAGGAATTCGCCTTCTTTTTTATTTAACAAGTTAACAGTCGCAACAAAATCTGAATCCTTCAGTCCAAGGATAACCTTACTTGGCCCTTCTGCAACAACAGATACAGTTTGAAGAGCATTTGAAATATATGACTCGCTTGGGACGTTTATAGGAACAACTGGAACGTTTTTAAAAGTCTTAGATATAACAGGGCCTTGAGTTACGCTTACATAATACCATAAGCCAATTGCAAAAATTACTGCAATCACTTTTATATTGAAAATCTTACTTAAAAATTTCATCCTTTTTTCACCTTATCCTTTGCTTTTAAAACCGGCCTTATCATAACTAAAAGCATCCCTCTTAGTTCAAGTGGGCTAAGATAACGAGTTAGTTTTCCACGCACTGCAAGAGAAATTATACCAGTCTCTTCAGACACAACAATAGCAACAGCATCACTTTCCTCAGTTATCCCACAAGCTGCCCTATGCCTTGTGCCTATATCTTCTTTTTCAAGCTCCTTATCCATAGAAAGAGGAAGCACACACCGAGCTGCTGCAATCTTATCGCCTCTTATAATTGTTGCTCCATCATGAAGAGGAGAATTTGGAAAAAATATTGTGATAAGAGTTTCTGCTTTGACCTTTGCCCCGATCTCAACTCCTGTCTCCATATATTCAGAAAGAGGAACTTCCCTTTCTACAACAATGAGTGCCCCAATCTTATTTAAGGACATTGTATTAACGCTTTTTACAATTTCTTCAACAACGGTTCTATAATCCTCTTCTCCTTCAAGAGATTCTTGAAGTTTAATATTTTTACCTAAACCTGTGAACCATTTCCTCAACTCAGGCTGAAATACAACAACCAAAAGATAAGGGAGAAACATAAAAGAGTAAGTGATTAAATTACTTGCAAGAAAATGAAGAGTCGTTAATCCAATCTTGTCCGAAAGATACGAAACCAAAAATACTCCTACAAAATATAACGCTATACCCTCTGCGAGTTGAAGTGTTCTTGTGTTTTGAATAGCTCTTAGAATAACATAAAAGATAAGACTCACAATGAGTATATCCACAACATTGAGAATAATTGTCATTGCACTTATGTCTCTAAAAGCATTAATCAACAAATCCATATCAACATATTTTCTCATAAAATGCATTTTTTGCAATACCTTCTATAAGTCTTTACGCCTTTAGATATATTCAGGAATGCCTTACTTAAAAAAATAAGTTTATTAAGTTATAGACTTGTATATCGTCTTACATTTTTAGTGGAAATAGTAGAAAATTTGCGAAAGGCTATGTGTTATAGAATTACATATCCTGCTAAAGAAACCCTATTAAGATCGAAAAGTATAATATCTCAATCCCTCCATATGAAAATTCTTTAAAATCTAAATCAGAAAGTTAGTTTTTGTGTATAATTACATTATGAAGAGAACACAAACACCAGAGATTGCCTCGATTTTATTTGCTCTTTCAAATGTGATAAGTAAACTTTTGGGATTTGTAAGAGACCTTTTCCTCAGTAACTATTTTGGTGTTTCTAAAAGTGTTGATGCGTTATCTGCAACGCTACCTATTAATTCAATTTTTCAAAACTTGATGACCTCTGCAATTGTTGTATCTTTCATTCCGCTTTTTCTTGAGGAAATTGCAAATGATAGAGTAAAGGCTGAAAAAGACTTAAGTGCACTTTTCAATTTACTATTTATTATATTTTTAATTTTAGCAATAGTTCTTATGGTTTCTTCGAATGCGCTTGTAAATATTCTTGCACCGGGATTCAAGGATGAAACTCTGCGTAATATAATGGGAAAACTCATAGATTTTGTTTCAATATCTGCTTTTTTGTGGGCAATTGTTGGATTTCTTTTTGGTGTTGCCCAGTCAAAGAAACACTTTTTTATAACAGCATTTACACCACTTCTTGCAAATTTGTTCACAATTTTGGGTCTTGTATTCTTTCATAAAACATTTGGAATTTATTCATACGTAATAGGAATGAATATTGGGCTTCTCTTACAATTTCTTGTAATGGCATATTACTCCAAAAAGTATCTAAACTTGAAATTTGGTATGTATTTCTCGGTAAGCAGAAACCTTTTAAGTCGCCTTTTTGTTTTATCCTTACCTTTAATTCTTTTACAACTAACAAATTATTTTGTAACGCTCCTTTCAAATAGGATCGCTTCAACCCTTTCTGAGGGAAGTATTGCATCCATTCAATACGCAAACAAATTAAGACAACTCTGGGTAAGTTTACTTACTGTACCAATTGCAACTGCCTATTATCCTTTTTTATCTGAGGCTGCTATTACCGGTAATTTTGATCGGTTATCACAAATTTTTAGAAGAAGCGCTGAATTTGCACTTATTCTTGGCATACCGATAACAGTTGTATCTTTTGCGTTTGCAAATCCTATTGTACAAATTGTTTTTAAGCGTGGCGCTTTTAACGAAGAAGCAGTTATTCTTACAACGCTTGCATTTAAGTATTTCTCAATAGGTATTTTTGCCCTTATGATTACAACCCTTGCGATGAGAGTACTTTATGCCCTGAAAGAGATGTATCTTGTACTTCTTGTTTCAGTTGTTATTGCGGTAATTAACATTCTACTTTTTTATCCTCTTGTTAAAGTATTTGGACACGCTGGAATACCTTTTGCAATAAGCATAGGGATTATTATAGAAACAATTGCATTTTTGATTGCACTTGAGATTAAAACACATATAAAACTTGGGGAATTTTTCATCTCAGTTTTGAAGATTACTGTTCCAAGTTTAGTAAGCGTAATTTTAATGTATTTTATTTATAACATTGCAATAAGATTTATCGGAAATGCAAAAACACTAAATATACTTGTATCATTTACCATAAGCTCGGTAGTCTTTATTATTTCGTATTTTATTTTGCTAAAAATTTTTAAAGTTGAAGAACTTGATACAATCATAAAAATCTTCAACAAATAGATTTAGTAAAAGTAAAGTTTTTGGTAAAATAAAGTATGGAAAAGTTTGATATAGAAGACATAAATAAAAATAGATATGTTGCATGCATTAGTTATGTTTCAATACTTTTTATCCTTCCTCTTTTGCTTGTAAAAGATAGTCCTTTTGTTAAAGAACACGCAAAACAGGGTTTTATACTTTTCCTTTTGGAAATAATGGGCTCGACAATTTACTACTTTCCAATTTTTGGAAAAATTTTAGGTAGCATTATTCTTATCCTTTGCCTAATAGCTTCGTTTATCGGGTTTTTGGTTGCTCTTACGGGTGGTTTTATTGAATTCCCAATAATTTACGATCTTGCAAAAGAAGTTAAAATTTAAATCTTAACACTCACCGTAATGCTTGCAACTGCCATAATAATTTCAGTATTTTTATCGTTAAACTCCTCCATAATCGCACCATAATCTATTAGACCACCCTTTATAACTTTTATGGATAGATTCTTTTTGATGGGAAACGCTTCCATAAGGCGATTCATATCAACATTTTCTGGATAAGGTACACCAAGAAGTGCATCAATTTTAAAATCCTTTATATTCAATTCAAGAAGACCGATAATATACACTCGAGAGATTGCATCTTTAACTGCCTTGATGCATGCATTCGTTGGATCCTGCCCGTGGGAATCAACACCAAATCCAAACTCCATAACAAATCTTTTGTACTCTGCCATTTTTACCTCCTTGTTTAAATAATTGCAATATTATTGTATAATTAGAAAACAATTTTGAAAGAAGGTTAAAAAATGTCTCTAAGAAAATTTGGGAAAACCGAAGAATACTTATTCCCTCTTGGATTTGGTACAATGAGACTACCCACGATTGGAGGAGATAACTCGAAAATAAATACAGACGAAGCAATAAAAATGATTCGCTTTGCAATCGATAACGGACTTAATTACGTGGATACGGCTTATCCATATCATGGTGGTAATTCAGAAATTGTAGTTGGACTTGCATTAAAAGACGGCTACAGAAAAAAGACAAACATTGCAACAAAACTTCCAACTTGGCTTATAAACGAAAAAAGCGATCTCGATAAATATCTCTTCGAACAACTAAAGAAACTTCAAACGGATTATATTGATTTTTATTTACTTCACACGCTTGATAAAGGACTTTTCCAAAAAATGGTTGAGGTAGAAGCAGTATCGTGGGCAGAGAAGAAAATAAAAGAAGGGTATATTAAGTATCTCGGATTTTCATTCCACGACGAATTTCCAGTCTTTAAAAGTATTGTTGATTATTATCCAAACTGGACTTTTGCTCAAATTCAGTTAAACTACCTTGATACAGAATACCAAGCGGGGCTAAAAGGATTGAAATATGCACACGAAAAAGGACTTGCAGTAATTATAATGGAGCCTTTAAGAGGTGGCGAACTTGCAAACCTACCACCAAGAGTTGAGGAAGTTTTTAAAAGCGTTAATCCTAATCGCCCAATTGTTGAATGGGGTTTTGACTTTTTGTGGAATATGCAAGAAGTCTCACTTGTTCTAAGTGGAATGAGCACGATGGAACAAGTAAAAGAAAATATCGAATATGCAAAAAGAGCCTATATCGGAATGCTTACAGATTCAGAACTTGAGGCATATAAAAAAGCTGCAAATTTAATAAGTGAATTGCGTCCAATTGGATGCACGGGGTGTGGATACTGTCAACCTTGTACAGTAGGAATTAACATACCTGGTATCTTTGACATATACAATAAAGGCTATCTTTTTCAAAATATGGAACGAGCGAAAAAAAGATATTCATTTGAGAAAGTTAAGGCAACAGAGTGTATCGAATGTGGGAATTGTGAAGCGCAATGTCCACAAGGTCTTCCAATTATACAACTTCTTAAGAAAGTGCATAGGGAATTTACTACTGGTGCATAAATGAAAAATTGCTCTCCTCAAAACCTTGTTAAAAAGGCAATTATTGAGGCAAAACTTAATCTTGCTATTTTCGAGGAAAATGAACTTATATACTCGGATGCAAAGTCAGGGATTTCTCCTATATTTAACTTTGTAAAAGAAAACCTCAACAAAGTTGATAATTTAAAAAACTTATACATAGGGGATAGAATAGTCGGTAAAGCAGGAGCAATGCTTACAGTATTGTTAAAACCCCATTATATTTATGCACATGTTTTAAGTAAAAGTGGTAAAGAGATTCTTGAAAGATACAAAATTAATTTTGAATTTGGCACATTAACGGACTATATCATAAATCGTGACAAAACAGGATTATGCCCCTTTGAAAATGCAGTATTAAATATTGAAGATCCGCTTGTTGCTATAAACGAGATTGAAAAAACGCTTAAGAAGCTTCCAAGAACATAAATCCTAAGGAAGATTTTCAAGAAATTCTACAATTTCCTTTATAATGTATTCAGGCGTTGATGTACCAGAAACGATGCCAATTTTCAGGCATTTGGATAACTCGTATTTTTTTAATTCCTCTGCGTCTTCTACAAAGAAAGTATTTTTATTTATCCTTATTGCAATTTCATAAAGCCTGTTTGTATTTGCAGAGTGTTTGCCACCAACTACAATAACGCAATCAACTGATTGTGCTAAAGCTTCTGTTTCTTGTTGCCTATTAACTGTTTCGGGGCAAATTGTATCAAAGAACCTAAATTCAAAAGAGTGCTTTAGGAAAAATTGAGAGACATTAAACACAAGGAATCTTGAAACAGTTGATTGGGATACAAGGGCAATTTTTGGAAAGTGTTCATTTTCAAATTGATTAAGTTCGTGTAAATCCGAAATTACAGCAAAAAGATTTTCTCCTGCGGTTTCCTTAAGTACTTTTGTTTCTCTATGTCCTTTTTCACCAACAACAACAATTTTATAATCTTCACTTTTAAGCTTCTTAATAATATTAATAGTCCTTATAACAAAGGGACATGTTACATCGATAATTTTCTCAAATCTTTTCTTTAAATTTCCTACTTCTTCATCTGTTGCGCCATGTGCTGGGAGAACGACAAATTCACCTGAATCATTTGGCTTTGCTACTTTCACCCCTAGCGCCTTAAGACGTGCCATTTCTCTTTCATTATGGAGAATTGAGTCTACAGTAAAAATGCCTTTTGATTGTCTTGTTAAGTTTTCGACAATGCTAACTGCACGCTCAACACCTGAACAAAAACCAACCGACTTTGCAACTATGATAGTTCTTCTGCCTTTATTATGCATTCCTGAATTTTCTCCATAAGATAATCTGTCGCCTTTTCGTAATAATCCTCATCATTGGGATTAAATATTTCGTAAGGTTTTATAGGTTCTCCAAAATATACGGCAAGCTTTGTCCGCTTTACATGGATAAACCTTCTTCCAAGCCCCACAATGGAAGCAGGCACTATAGGAACTTTTGCAATAGTTGAGAAATAAACTGCACCTCTTTTTCCTTTGAGAAGCTCTCCTGTTTTAGACCTTGTCCCCTCTGGGAAAAGAAGCAATGGATAGCCTTTTTTAAGTACTTCTAATGAAAGCCTTATCGAAGATAATTCTGGTTTTTCACGATTTACAGGAATACCACCAAGTGATTTTAAAATTTGCGCAAAAATTTTGGTTTCAAAAAGCTCTTTCTTTGCAAATGAATACATCCTTTTTGGTAAGGCAGCACCAATAAGAGGAATGTCAAGCCAATGTGTATGATTTGGAGAGACAATATATCCACTATCCTTTGGTAAATGTTCTACTCCTAATACTTTAAAGTTATAAAATATTTTAAAATAGAGAATCGCTATAATTTTGAGAATTCCGTAAAGCATATTCCTTACCCTTTATAAACTCCATTATTAAAGTAATCACTTCATCAATCGTTAAATTTGTCGTATCAATTACATAGGCATCTTCAGGCACAGTTAATGGGGCAACACTTCTTGAGGAATCGATAATATCACGCATCTTCAAATTTTCATAAACCTCTTGATATGTTGTGTCTACACCTTTAAGAATAAGTTCTTTAAAACGTCTCGAGGCACGCTCTTCCAGTGTTGCTGTAAGAAATATTTTTAAAAATGCATTTGGTAGCACTACAGTTCCAATATCGCGCCCAACCATGACAACATTACTCTTATCAGCAATTCTTTGAAGTTCTTTAGTTATTACTTCACGTACTGCCGGATCTTCGGATACAGGAGAAACAAGTACATCTATACTTTTATCTCTCAATTTTGAAAGAGAAACTTCATTTCCATTAAGAAAAATTTTTCCCTCTTTTATATCCACGTTAAAATCTGATACTGCCAAAGGATATTCCTCTTTTTTAAGGCCCTTCAGAACGACGTTAAGAGTTGCAAGCCTATAAAGAAGACCACTATCAATAAATTCGTAATTTAGGCGTTCTGCAAGGATTCTCCCAACGGTTGACTTACCAGAAGAGGCAACTCCATCAATTGCGATTTTACGAGTTTTCATAATCTCTAATCTTATTTATCCTTCGTTCGTGTCTGCCGCCCTCAAATTTTGAGCTTAGCCAAACATCAACAATTTCTTTTGCAACTTCATCTCCCACAACACGTCCACCCATACAGAGGATATTTGCATTATTATGTTCACGTGATGCATGAGCTGTATAAAGGTCATTGCAAAGTGAAGCTCTTATTCCCTTTACCTTGTTTGCAGATATACTCATACCTACGCCTGTTCCACAGATAAGAATACCAAAATCAAAATCGCCTTTTGAAACTGCTTCTCCAACTTTAAAGGCATAGTCAGGGTAATCAACGCTTTCCTCTGTATAAGTTCCGAAATCTTCGACGTCAACTCCCTTTGTTTTTAAAAAATTTTTTATAATTTCTTTTAATCTAAAACCTGCATGGTCTGAACCAATTGCTATTTTCATAATTACCTCCTAAATCTTTTAAGTGTAGTTTTTAAAAAACCAAAAGCATAAGAAAACGCAATATCAAAAATCTCACTTCTTACAAGTTTACCAATCCCAACATAAATTATAAATAAGATTATACCTAACCCAATACTTCTCAAAAATACAGTTAAAGCGTGTGCCTTTATCGGAATAAATCTCAAAGATAGATACGCAAGGATTGCCATAAGTGCACCAACAAAAAACGCTTTAAAGAGTTCTAAAAGAAGATTCCTTAAATATTTTGAATCGAAATAACGCCTATTTATGCTATAAAGGATGTATTGCACAAGGGAAATATAGGTTACAATAGTTGTTGCAAGAGCAATACCAGGAGCTCCCATTATCTTTGCAAGTACTATGTCTAACACAAGGTTTAAGCCAACGCTAACCCAACTTATAAACATTGGAGTTTTTGTATCTTTATAAGTAAAGAATGCCCTCCTAAACAAATCCGCAAGGGTAATACCCAAGAGTCCTAAAGAGTACATAAGAACGTTTGAAGTTGTTAACAGCGCTGAAGATTCGTTGAATGCACCTCTTTCGAATAAAACTCTTACTATAGGGCGTGCCCAGACTGAAAAATAAACCGTAAATGGAATCATAATAAAAACAAGGACATAAAAGGCTTTTTTGAAAAGACGTGCATATTCTTCATCATTTTTACTTACCACATGCGATGAAAGTGTAGGGTAAACTGCAGTTGTAAGTGAAACACCGATAAGTGAATAAGGTATAAGATAAACAGTTTGTGCATATGAAAGAGAGGCAATTGCACCATATGGTAGATAGGATGCAACAGTTTTATCAACAATCTGATATAACACGCTCATTCCTGAAACAACCATTGCGGGTATCATAAGATTTGTAAACTCCTTAAAACCAGCCCAATCAATCTCTTTTACATCGTATTGCCTGAAAAACTTCCATCTAAAATACAAAAAAGAGAAGAGTAAGAAAAAGTAAACCAAACCAAATAGATCTTGACCAAGAACTCTACTGTAAATTCCAATTTTAGGTGCAAGTAACAATAGAGTAATGGGAATAACAAAATTAGCAACAAGACCTGCAACAGCAGGATACAAAAATTGTTTTTCTGCCTGAAAAACTCCTGTAAAGAAACCTGTCATAATGTTAAGGAATCCAAAAACAGCAAGCATTTTAACGAATGCCGACGCATAAGCAAATCTATCTGAAGTTAAACCTGATGCAACTATCTTCACAAATACAGGACTAAATATCACAAGAAGAAGTGTTATAAAAAATAGGATAACACTATAAATGAAGAAGAGTTGACTTACAAAAATTTTACCCTTATCATTTCCTTGTCCTTTTTTCTCGGTATACATTCTTACAATAATAGTTTGCATACCAGAGGCAAAAATACCTAAAATCATATTGGGAATAATAAGCGCAACCTCAAAGGCATCCATTTGTGGGGATGTGCCAAAGTATTTAGCAGTAAGCATATCTCGCACATAGCCCACAATTTTACTTAACAAGGACACAATCGCTGTGATAATTGCTGCTTCTTTTATTGTTTGGCTTCTGAGAATTCTTCTCTTATCCATTTTTTAGAATCCTCAATGAATCAATTCCTCAACAATATCCAAAATCTGTCTATTTCGATTTTCCCAAGAAAACTCTTTCGCATAGATTGCTCGTTTTACACGTTTTTCAATCGAATCTTCAGAAATTGCAAGTTCTACTTTGCGCAAAAATTCTTCTTTTGTTTGTGCCACATAAATTGGAAGGCTACTAACATTTCCAACAGGAGTCGAAACAACTGGAAGACCAGAAGCAAGATATTCATAAGCTTTAAGTGGGTCAATCTTTTTTGTTAAATCGTTTAGCTTAAATGGAATGATAGCAACAGATGATTCCCATAAGATTGGAGCAAAGCTCTCCTGTGTCAATTTCCCCAGGAACTTTATATTTTTCCCTGTAAGAAGAGCAGATATATCAACTGATGTAAAGCCAATGAGCAATATTTCAAAATCAGAAAGATGTTCCGAAAGAAATTTAATCAATTCAAGGTCAAACCAACTCGAAATTGCTCCAACATAAACTATTTGTTTTTTAATTTTTAATGCATCTTTTATTTCGAGCCACTTCGAAAAAAGTGCATAATCCACACCATTTGGAATTTGAATAGGCGCTTTTCCAAATGCTGTAAGTTTTTCTTTTAACAGCGAATTCCCTGTTGTAATTACCACATCTGAAATTTTAACTGTTCTTCTTTCAAGTTCATTTACAAATTGTGGATTAATTAGTCCCCCAAAACTTGCATGATCATCAACGCAGTCATAAATAACCTTTGCGCCAAAACGTTTCAAAGCCTGTGGAAAAAAGGGGATATAAGTAAAAACCAAGTTCGGCTTAAAAGATATTTCGTTTAGATAGGATGTTATAATCCTAAAATAAATTTCCTCATCGAGTTTATTAAAAAGTGGGTATTTTTTAAAAAAAGGAAGAATCGGAAAAGTTCTTAATACATAAAAATTCTCTGAAACCTTTTCAAGCCTAATTTTTTCAACCTTAAAATCTTTCTTTAGATATGCAAGATATGTGTGTGGTGAATCCACATAAACTACTCTAAAGCCATTTTCGCTTAGATATTTCGAAAATCTTGTTTTCCTTGAAGGAAAATCACCATACCTATTTGAAGATAAAAAAAGCACATCCTTAGTCATTCAAAACCTCAGAAAGCGCAGAAATAAACCAAAAGTTGAGGGTAATTCCCCATACATCAAATAGGTTTTCTACAAATATATGAATTAAAATCGCAAGAATCGAAGTTCCAAGAAAAAGATAAATGAGTTTTTTCTCTGAGAAAAACTTATATACAAAGTTTGCAAAACCATAAGATATAAAGAGAACAAAAGATATAATACCTAAAAAACCAGTTTCAGCAAATACATTCACATAAACGCTGTCCATTGAGGTATATGAAAAATAGCCGTACTTCTGTCCTGCAGAACTTCCGAAGGTACCAAGACCTGAACCAAAAAGAGGGTGTTCAAATCCATTTACAAGCCCATACTTCCATCTAAAAAGACGCCCACCTGAATCAAGACTCTTCTGAATATAACTTGGGTCAACAAGAGAAATGATTCTAAGCCTCAAAACAGGAATAATGTAAATCGCAAAAAATCCCAAAAAAACGAGGCTTATTGCAATTATAGGAGAAAATGTTGCAAACGCTGTGAAAAGTGAGCCAAAGGCACCAAGCCAACCACCGCGTGAAAATGTCAAAAGCAACCCGCCTAAAATTGAAAAAGATGCAACTAAATATAACGCTTTCTTTATATAATCTTTATGTTCAAACACATAGTAAAAAGCAACAGGAAGACCCAATTCAAGGTAACCTGCAAGGACGTTAGGTGATCCTACAACAGAAAAAGCCCTTGTATAAATAGATGTTCTTTCAAGATCTTTATCAACCCACTGTGCAGGAGTTGGCACTTTCTTTACATATTGATATATGCCATGAAGACCAAGCAAAACTGATGAAAAAACAAGAGATTTAAGGTAAAAATGTATTTCATCTTTGTTTGGATTAATGAGAAATACTGCAATAAAGACAAAAAATGGCTCAAACAAAAGTCTAAACTGGTGTTGAAATGCAAGGAAAAGGTAATTATTAAATACAAAACCTAAAATAGATACACTTGCAAAAAGAATCGCAAATAATACACTTGGTAGAATTACAAGATCTTTAATCCTCTTATAACCTACAAAAACTGAAAACAAAAAGAACGTTAAAATCAAAAGGTCATCCCAAAAACTTCCAAGTTTAGGAACTTTTTTAAAAACATAATTTATCCAAGGATAGAACGCAATAAGGAAGAGAAATGTCTTCCTTAAAAGAGAGTTTACCTTTTCCATACTATTTTACATCTTTAACAGTTAGCACGGTAACCCAAAGCTTCCAGTTTTCTCCATAAAGTGCAAGATGGGCTCCTGCCATAATGAGATCTTTTCCATAAGGATATGCCCACGCATATTTTTTGTCCAAAGACTTTGCTGTAATATAAACATCTTTTAGCTTTGAAGTATTTTCAACATAAAGAAGATTCTGATCGTAGTAAACATATTTTGCCTCGCTTGGAACAACTTTTACATCTGTAACCTTAAAGCATTTTTTCCCTTGGGAGTCATAAAGAGTGTCTCCAACTTTAATCATCTCTGCTGTTTCAGGTCTAATTGCTTCCGCAAGGAATGTTGCCTCAATATAGTTTCCCTGCGCCAAAATTTCTTTATTTTTAGGATTTAATATCTTGTACAATCCCAGAAGAATTGCAAGCACAAAAATAACCAAAACAATTGATACTAAAAATTTTTTATACACTTTGCACCTCCAATCGCTCTTTCAATCCGTCAATTATACCACGGAAAAAGTGTTTAAGAAATTCTTTTTTGTCATCATAAAAGAAAATAATTGATAAAAATCTTTTAAAAATAAACAAGGGGAGAAATAACAGATAAAAATTAACAGGTTTGAGGAACTTTTTCTGAACAACGATATTGTTTCTTGTGCCAAGATACATTCTATAAGGTCTGCTGGATAGCAATGTAAAAGTTTTTCCAAACATTTTAACCTGTTTTCGAAATTCTATAGGATGGTAAATCTTGCTTTTAGAAATAGCAAAGCCTCTAAAACCAGCGTTCCTTGCTCTTAAAACAAATTCTGTATCATCATACCAACCCCACAATCTGCCATCAAAAAAACCAACAGATTCAAATACAAATCTTGGAAGGAATAACCCATTCATCGGCGCAATATCATACTCAAAATAATCCTTGAGGAATTCTCTATCGCTTATTTTCTGCGTAATACCTGTAGTGTTGTTGTAGCGCAATAAATTGTAAAATGGCTTTGAAAACTCTCTATCGCCATAAGTTACTGAGCTTAAAATTAGCTTTTGAAATTCTATGTGTAACTTATCGTAAAATTCAATTAGCATTGAAAGTGCATCCTTTGAAACAATAACATCATCATCAAGCATCCATACAAAATCGTATCCATTTTTATAAGCATACCTCTGTCCTGTTTCGGCACCACCTGCGGGACCTAAGTTTTTATCAAGTCTTAAATATTTAACTGGATATCTTTGAACTAAATCTTGAGTCCCATCAGTTGATGCGTTATCAACCACAATTATTTCTGGGACAATTTTACCATCTAAAATTGACTCAATACACTCTTTTAAAAGCTCTTTTCTATTGTAAGTAATAACAATTGATGCAACTTTCATTCACATATGCTCTTTCTTCTCAATTCCCATTAGGTCAAAAAGAAAGCCCAAAACAATCAAAGAAGCCTTAACTAAAATGAAACGCTTTGTCCTCACTTTTGGGTTTTCCTCACCTAAAACTCTGTAATTTTGATAAAAGAAATTTATGTCCCTTGCAATATCCAATGTAAAAGTGGGAATTCTATGAACAGCGTAATCTAAAGAAATATCATCAAGTATTGAATTTAGATAGAAAATACTATTAAAGATTCTTCTTTCAACTGGATCTATAGGTTCGTTAAATGCAGAGTCAAAATCCAAAAACTCAACACCCCTTTTTTTTGCCTCTTCTACGATATTGTGTAACCTTGCATAGGTATACTGTACATAGAATACAGGGTTATCAAACGATTGTTTAAGTGCAAGATCAATGTCAAAATTAAGATGGGTATCCGCACTTTTCATAAGGAAAAAGAATCTTGCTGCATCTTTCCCAACTTTTTCAATAAGATCGCTTAATGGGTAAAATTTTCCTGTATGCTTTGACATCATTACTTCAACACCATTTTCAAAGAAATGAACGATTTGATACAGGATTACATCGAGAAAATCACCGCCAATACCAACACCTTCAAGAAGTGCTTTCATCGTAATAACATGCCCAAAGTGGTCTGCACCCCAAACATCAATTGCTTTTGAGTGTCCACGTTTAAATTTATCAACATGGTATGCAATATCTGTCAAGGTATATGTTGGCTCACCCGTTGCCTTTACAAGAACTCTATCCTTGTCATCTTTAAACTGAGTCGCCTTAAACCACCAAGCACCATCCTTCTTGTAAAGAAGATTTCTTTCCTTTAACACAGAGAGTACTTGAGAAAGACGCTCAGGAATTTCTAAATCTTCTTCTACTTTTACGAGTTTCCCTTCATAAAGTGAAGATTCAAAGAAAACATTATCGTAATAAACACCAAATAGCCTTAATGATTCTAAAATACTTGGAAAGTCAAATTTTAAATTTTTCCTAAGAGTTTTAAGTTCTTCAATATTAGAATTGGCATCTCCAAGAAGGATATACTCGCCAAGAATTTTAAAAACCTCAATTTGCTTCTTGTAATCATAATGCAAAAATCTATCTTTGAAAATTTCTGTAAGCACATCGGCAATTCGCTTGATGTAGTCGCCTGCATAACCTTCTTCGGGAAACTCTAATTCTTTTCCAAAATTTTTAAGATACCAGTATCGGATAGATTGTGCAAACAGATCCATTTTGTTTCCCGCATCATTTACATAATATTCTTTTTCAACTTCATAACCACGACTCTTTAAAACATTCGAAACAACATCACCTATTACAGCACCACGACCGTTTCCTACATGAAGTGGACCTGTGGGATTTGCGGAAACGAATTCAACCTGAATTTTTTTATCTAAAGGTTCTTTTATGAAATATTTGCTTTTTTTATCTAAAAGTTCTTTAAGGAATTCTTTGTAAAATGTATTTCCAAGTTTTATGTTTATATAGCCACCATCATTTGAAAGGTTTTCAAAATATGGAAGATTAAGGTATTTTATAAGCTCATCTGAAATGTCTTTCGGCGACTTTTTTAATGCCTTTGCTAACTTGAAGGATATGTTCAGTGAAAAGTCACCAAAATTTTCAGGTGCAATAAGCAACTTAAAGTTTTTATCGTAATCAACATATTTCAGAGGCTCGGAGAGAGCCTCTGAAATTTCATTTTGTAGTTTATATATGTTCATTTTTCTTTATACACTAAAATTGGTTCTCTGTTTGCTTTCACCTCATCAGGTCTTGAAACATAAGTTATATGAGGCGCTTCCTTAAGAAGTTCTGGATTTGTTTTAGCTTCATTAGAAATCTTTATCATTGCATCAATAAATTCGTCAATTGTCTCTTTTCCTTCAGATTCGGTTGGCTCGACCATGATTGTTTCTTGAGCATAGGGTTCGAAATGCGGGAAGTAAATTGTTGGGGGATGGAAGCCATAATCAATAAGCCTCTTTGCAATATCAAGTGTCTTAACTCCGTATTCTTTATAGTCTCTTCCCGTAAGGACACACTCATGCATGCAGAATCTGTCGTAGGCAGGCCTATAATACTTTTTGAGTTTTGCAAGGACATAATTTGCATTAATAACAGAAGTTTCTGAAACCATTTTTAAGCCATCATTACCCATTGAGAGAATCCACGCATATGCCTTTACAAGCACCGTAAAATTGCCAAAGAAGGCTTTTACTCTGCCAATAGATTTACGAGGTTCCTCAAGCCCAAAGTATTTTCCACAATTACAAACCAAAGGTGATGGTAGAAATTCAGCAAGATTCTTTTTAACACCTACAGCACCAGAGCCAGGACCTCCAGAACCATGAGGAGTTGAGAAGGTTTTATGAAGGTTAAGATGCACTATATCAAAACCTGCATCTCCAGGACGAACAATCCCCAAAAGTGCATTGAGATTTGCACCATCGTAGTAAAGAAGCCCACCTTGTGAATGAACAACCTCTGCAATTTCTTGAATTTGTCTTTCAAAAAGTCCAACAGTATTTGGGTTAGTAAGCATTAAACCTGCAGTATCTTCATCCATCTTAGCCTTAAGGTCATCAAGATCAATATTTCCAACTTCATTTGACTTCACCTCAACAACCTTAAACCCAGCCATTGCAGAAGAAGCAGGGTTTGTGCCATGAGCAGAATCAGGGACAAGCATTTTGCTTCGAGATTTGCCTTGATCTTCAAAATACTTTCGCATGATAAGAACACCAACAAGTTCACCATGAGCACCTGCAGATGGCATAAGAGTGAATCTATCCATACCTGTTATTTCCTTGAGTGCCTCTTCAAGTTCATACATGAGCCTCAAGTTACCTTGAACAAATTCAAGCGGAGAAAATGGATGAGCCTGCGTAAAATTATCGAGACTTGCAAGATATTCATTTACCTTCGGATTGTACTTCATTGTACAACTTCCCAAAGGATAAAAACCATCGTCAACTCCGTAATTCAACTTCGAAAGTTTTGTAAAGTGTCTTACAACATCAACTTCTGAAACCTCAGGGAGTTCCTTTTTAGCCTTTGATAGTGCATATTCTGGAATTAAATCCTCTACAGCACCATCAAACTCGTCTTTCTTTATCGAATAACCAACACGTCCTTTAACGCTTTTTTCATATATGAGTTTCATAGTATCACCTTCCTAAGGTTTCTACAATTCTATCAAGGTCATCCTTGCTAAAGATTTCAGTTACAGCGAAAAGATATGAATTCACAAGCCCAGTAAAGAAAATGCTTAGTTTAAGCGGTGGAATTACGCTAATTTTTTTCAATCTTTCTTTTATTTCAAGTTCTTCAAGGTCAGTTTCAACTACAAATTCATTAAAGAAAGGATAATCAATACCCTTAAAGTGTCCTGTTTGTAGAAGTCTTGATCTTAAATAATGAGAGGCTTTTATGTTATATGTTGCCAAATTATAAAGACCTTCTTTTCCAAAGAGAGAAAGATATGCATCAATTGCATAGAGATTTAAGTTATGGCTCGTACAGAGATTCGACGTTGCCTTTTCACGCTTTATATCTTGTTCTCTTGAGCGTAATGTCATAACAAAGGCACGTTTCCCATTTCTATCAACTGTCTCCCCTGCAATTCTTCCTGGTAGCTGTCTAATAAAATCCATTTTGGTTGCAAGGTAACCGTTATAAGGACCACCAAAATTAAGGTCAATACCAAAAGACTGCGCTTCGCCAGAGACAATATCAACACCTAAATCCTTTGGTGATTTAAGGAGAGCAAGACTTAAACTTTCCACAACAACCTGTAGAGAGAGCGCGCCAAACTCATGTGCTAATTTTGAAAACGCTTCGACATCTTCAATACCACCAAAAAAGTTTGGATTTTGAACTACAATAACAGCGGTTTCTTTATTTAAGAGATCTTTAACAACATTAACATCAGTTAGATTATCCTTGTATGGAATTTCAACAATTTCAGTTTTGTGGGGTGCAACATATGTCTTTATTGTTTCCATATATTGTGGATGAAGCAATTTAGAAACAACAATCCTATTTTTTCCTGTAAGTCTCATTGCCATTAAAACTGCTTCGGCAGTTGCAGATGCGCCATCATATATAGAAGGAACAACAGCATCAAAACCAGTAAGTCTTGATAGGTGTGTTTGAACTTCAAACATAGTTTGAAGCGTACCCTGCGCAAGTTCAGGTTGATATGGAGTATATGCAGTATAAAATTCTTCTCGTGCAAGGATTGTCTTAATAACAGAAGGCACAAAGTGCTTATAAGAACCTGCCCCTACAAGAGGCTTTAAGGATGCAAAATCAACATTTTCTCTCTCTATCCCTCTGATGTAAGCTATTAGTTCGTCTTCAGAAAGAGGACCTTTTATTTTTAAATCACCCTTGAATCTTAAATCTTTTGGAATATCACTAATAAGTTCCTCAAATGAGGAAACGCCAATTTCTTTTAGCATTTCCTCAAGTTGTTCCTTAGTGTTAGGAATGTACCTCATAGGCTATTCTCTTCTGTACTCTTCGTATGCTTTTGCATCCATTAACTCTTTTAACTCTTCTGGATTTTCCATTTTGATCTTAAAAAGCCATCCTTCACCGTACGGATCTTTATTAAGAAGCGATGGATCAGAGATAACCGCTTTATTAACTTCAACAATTTCCCCAGAGATTGGTGCATAAATGTCAGAAGCAGCCTTTACAGATTCAACCGTAGTAACAGTATCTTCCTTCTTTACCTTTTTCCCTAATGTTACTTCACCTACATACACAACATCACCCAACTTATCTTGCGCATAATCGGTGATACCAACAACGGCAATATCCCCTTCTACCTTAACCCACTCATCGTTTTTTGAATAGTAAAGACCTTCCACGACTTTATAAGCCATATTCTACCTCCTTAAAGTGTAATTAATATACTTCCATGTCAAGAAATTATAATACAAATCATGGAAAATTAGAAATTACTTATTCAAGGTTCTGTATTTAATTTCTCAAATAGAGAATAAATTGCAAAAAATTCATCTGCGCTAACATCTTCTGGGCGGACATTTTCATTTAAACCAAGGTCTTTAAAAATTTTTGAAAAATCAAAGTTATAAAACTCACTTAAGGTTGTTAAAAGTTTCTTTCTTCGGCGATTAAACGCCTTGTGAACAAATTGCAAAAATCCTTGATAAGTCTCTCTAAATTCTCTTATTCGTTTTAACTCAATAAGAGAAGAATACACATCAGGCCTTGGAATAAAAAAATTCGGAGGGAAACGCTTATGGAATTTTACCTCAAAGAAAAACTTTGCAAATACAGTTATTGAGCCATAATCTTTTGTTTTTATATTTGAAACTAATCTTTTTGCAAATTCATCCTGAACAAGGAACACTGCTCGACTAAGTTTAGATTTTGCAACTTTCATGATAAGCTCGGATGTAATGTAGTAAGGAATATTTCCGTAAATTTCACTTGCATCAAACTGGTTAAAATCTACGGTAAGTGCATCGGCCAAAATAAAAGAGACATTTGGAATTGGATTTTCTTCGTAAAATTGGACAAATCTCTTATCCAACTCTATTGCATAGATGTGTTTAGAAAATTGAGCAATATTTCTTGTTAAAAATGCAAAACCAGGACCTATCTCTATATAAGACTCATCTTTTGAGGGATTAATTGCTTCCACAATAAAATTAAGGGCAGATGAAGAAACAAGAAAATTCTGCCCCAATCTTTTTGATGCCTTAAAGTTGTACTTATCTATCAGTAATTTAACTTCCCTTGAAATTTCCATTTACCATCAAGAATATAAACTCTTACTTTTCTTACACCCCACCTACTTGCCTCATAGGGATAATAGAAAAAAACATCTATTCTATTCCCTTTAATAGCGCCTCCCGTATCACCTGCAATAGCATAGCCATAACCTTCAACATAAAGGAGAGTTCCCATAGGAATAACTGTCGGGTCAACTGCAACAATACCAAAGCTGCTTCGTAAGCCTGATGCAGTCATCCAAGGGTTGGAATCTGTTTCTCCAATAGTTGGTGAGTAAGCAGTTGCAATAGCATCAAAGGACTTAACATATTCTTTGGGCGGATTCGCTGTGCCCTCAACATAGGTTTTAGTAATAGGCATTTTTGTAATTTTTTCATAAATAAAATCTTCTCTTATTTTATCGCCACCAAAATAAATCTCCTTATAATGGAGTTCTTTTACGCCATTTTCTCCATCTTGCTTTAAATAAATCATACCACTTGCAACCATTGGATCCTTTACATAAATAGTTTTGTATGGTATGCTTACCTTTACAATTTTTTCTTTTTCTTGATACCTCTTAATAATAAGTTTGTTTGAGTTTAGCTCAGAGTTAAGAGGAATACTAATGTAATCTTTGTCTCCCAACGTAATGCCAATGCTTTCAAGGAAATCAGAAACAACTACCTTAGTTGTATAATAAATTTTTGTTTGCTTATCAATAGTAACTTCAATAGGACGAGATCGCATAATTGTTATTTTCCCGGAATCGAAAGACTCATTTAAATTGGGTACAACGATGTCTTCGGGGCGTGTTGTCAAATGTGCCTTCGATAAAACTTCTGATACGGTGAGTTCCTTGAAAGAAAGAACCTGGTAAATCTTATAGTCTGCTGTATCAGTTATTGTATAAACATGTCCAAAAGAAAACAGGAAGACAAAAGTAAGAAATATTACTATAATTAAAGTTTTAACTATTTTTTCTACCATAACCATTCCTCTCCTTAAGCAATTTTTCAATTGACTCAAGTCTTTCTTCAATGCTTCGCAAACTTCTTACAATTTCTCCAAGAAAATCAACATCAAAATCCTTAAAAGATGCTGTTTGCTCAAGATCTTCTGAGTCAAAATCATCCAAAGAGTTTATTTGCGAAATTAAAGAAAGCTTATTTTTTGTTCGCGTTTCCTTCTGTGTAATATTACCTTCAATCTTCTTGAGGAAAATAGTCGGGAAGAAATAATAAACCCCGTTATCCTCAACCTCAAGGCGTGCAAGTTCACAAAAATTCACTAAAGATGACGGTGAAATTTGATACATATCTCTTGTTGGGAGAACAATAAGGACTGAAAGTTTCTTATGCTCGGGGTTTGGTTTATTTAAAAAATCAAGAATCACTTTCTTACTTATTTTTATCCCTTCGTCCCACATAATCTGTCTTGCAATTTCTGGAAAAGCTTGCCTAAAACTTTTATCAACATCCTCAACAAAATAGAGTAAAAATAACGAATATTTGGTCTCTAAAATTGCTGCATTTTTTTCTATCGGGACCACCTTTAAAACACTTTCACCAAAATATTTTTTTATTACATTTTTTGCAAACATTAAGGCTCCATTTAATGTTTTTATTTTCATCTCATCACCTTCCTAAACTCTTTAGTTTAGCATATTTCTAAGAAAATAACAAGTGTAGTAAAAACACTTTACAAATCCTTATACGTTTAAAATTTCATAAAATTATTTTATTGTTTTTTGTGAATTTAGTGTGAATTTCTATATAATTGAGCATAGGAGGTTAATATGATTAAAATAGTCGTTGACTCAACAGGTTATATACCACAGGAAATCATAGAAAAGTACGATATAAAAGTTGTACCACTTAAAGTAAGGTTTGGAAATGTGGAATTTAAAGAAACAGATATATCTGTAGAGGAATTTTATAGAAGACTTACCTCATCAACTGAGCTTCCCAAAACTTCACAACCCTCCCCACAGGATTTCATGGAAGTATACAAACCTCTCATTGATGAAGGGCACGAAATAATTTCAATTCATCTTTCCCAAAAGATTTCTGGGACAATAAATTCTGCAAGAGTTGCAATAGAATTACTCAAAACCAACAAGATTCGAATTGTAGACTCAATGAGCACAACATTTTCTCTTAGATTTTTGGCAGAGTTTGCACTTTCACTAATTGAAAAAGGCCTTCCATTTGAGGAAGTTTATAAGGAAACAGTTAATGCAGTAAATAGAATTTACAATAGATTTGTTTTATATCACTTAAAATATCTTGTTGAAGGTGGAAGACTCAGCAAAGCCGGGGGATTGCTCGGAGATATACTAAATATAAAACCAATTTTATCTTTTACAAATGGCGAAGTGAAAATAGAAAGTGTTGCAAGATCCTTGAATAAGGCAAAAGATGTGCTTCTCAAATTTGTTAAAGAAATCAGTGATACCAAAGGCATTGATAGACTTGCGATAATTCACGGAATAAATAGCGATGTAAAAGAGTTTGAAGAAAAGCTAAAGGAGAGCGTTAATGTCCCAATTGAGAAAATGCTTTGTGGTGCAGTTATAGGAGTTTATGCAGGACCTGAGTGGATAGGAGTAGGAATTTTCGGTAAGACTTAAGCTCCGTTTATAAATTGAATCAATCTTTCGTGAAGAATTCCATTTGTTGCAAGAATTTCGTCTGCCTCAAGAAAACTTGTATTACCATCAAAAGTCGAAACTCTTCCACCTGCTTCCTTGACAATGAGCGAACCAGCAGCAATATCCCATATATGAATACCCTTTTGATAGTATCCATCAAAGATACCCATTGCAACATGGGCAAGGTCAAGTGCTGCACTTCCATCGCAACGTAAAGACAATGCACCTTCAAGAATATTTTCAAAACTCTTGTAAGTTTTTTCGTTTCTCTCTTTATATACAAACCCTGTTGCAATTAAAGCATCCTTAAATTCAGAAGTTTTTGAAACTTTAATTGGTTTATAGTTTAATAGTGCACCATGTCCTAACTCTCCTATAAATAATTCCTCAAGGATTGGATTATATACAACACCGAAAGTAATTTCAGAATCCTCCATAAAAGCAATAGAAACTGCAACCTGAGGATAGCCTTTAACAAAATTTGTAGTTCCATCGAGAGGATCAATTATAAATTTTTTATTTGATAATTCATTCAAGTCTTTGTTTTCCTCGGTGATAATTCCATAGCTTGGATAAGCTTTCAAAATACTATCTCGCACAAAGTTATCAATATACTTATCGACATTTGTAACAAGATCCCTTGGCCCTTTATATTCCACATCCAGGTGTTTTCTAAAATTATTTCTAATTATTTCACCAGTCTTCTTTGCAAGTTCAACTATAAAATCTTTTTCGTACATAAGGAACTCTCCTTTCTAATCTAAAAGTTCTAAAACTACAGGTACGTGGTCTGAAGGCTTTTCTAACTTTCTAAATGTCTTTTCAATATAGCAATTTTTTAACTTTGGAAGTAAACTCTTTGAAATAAGAATATAATCAATACGCATGCCCCAATTTCTTCTAAAACTCCCACCTGTATAATCCCACCAGGTAAACTCTTGAACATCGGGATATAGATACCTAAATGCATCAATAAGACCGACACTCATAAGATCAGTAATTGCTTCACGCTCTTCTTTCATAAAACCTATTGTGCCATTAAGCGCTACAGGGTCCCATACATCAATTGGATCCTTTGCAACATTAAAATCACCCATAAGGATAAAATCTGTATTTAAGAAATCGTTTTTTAGAATGTAGTTTTTGATCTTTTGATAAAATTCAAGTTTATAAAAAAATCTCTCCGAACCATATTCGCCACCGTGTGGAAAATAAACATTGAGAATATGAATGCCTCTTACAACACCTAAAATTGTCCTTGCTTCTGATTCAACAAGAACATTTCTATCCACTTTTTCAAACTGAAACCTTGAAATTAGTGCGACACCATTGTAGGCCTTTTGACCAAAAACTTCTACATAATAATTAAGTGATTTAAAATCCTCAAATGGAAAATGCTTTTCCTCCGTTTTTAACTCCTGCATTCCCAAAATATCAATATTGTTATCTTTCAAAAATATTTTAACATGCTCTAATCGGCTTCTTATTGAATTAACATTCCATGTTGCAATTCTCATTTTGATTTTCCCTCCAAATCTTCCAAGAGTTGTTTTACACTTTTCTTGAAAATAGGATGAACAAAATCTGGTTCAATTTCAACCAAAGGCTTTAAGACAAAAATCCTATTTTTCATATCTGGATGAGGAACTTTCAAATCCGGTTCATCAATAACCAAATCATCGTAAAATATTATATCAAGGTCAATTGTTCTGGGTCCCCATTTAATTGTGCGGACTCTTCCAAGACGTTTTTCTATATCAAGAAGAAGTAAAAGAAGTTTTCTTGGAGACAATTCCGTATAGCCTTCAATAACACAGTTTAAAAATGATGGTTGCTCAGTTAATCCGTAAGGAGCAGTTTCAATTATGGATGAAATTTTTCTTATATCCACACCCTCTTCAATAAGATAATTTACTGCATCCAAAATATTCTTATGCTTGTCGCCTAAATTTGAGCCGAGAGCAATAAAAACTCTGTGTTTAACCTGCTCCTCCACCTGATCCTCCACCACCGCCACCACCTCCACCAGAAAATCCTCCACCTGAACCAGTTGAGGTATGAGCAGTTGAACTTAAAGTTTGCATTGCAGAATTTAACGATGTTGTAAAGACATGTATAGATGAAAGATCAGACAAATTCGCTGAAGTAAAGCCCGCTCTGAATATGTAGCTCTTTGATAATTCATCCTGTGGAAGCTTATCAATGTTCATTTCTATGTATTTTAAAACTTTTTCTGCAATCCCAAAAGTTGTTGCATAAACAAGATAATCTTCCCAGATTACGATGGAATTAGGTGCATATTCTTTGAGATTAGAAAAATCTGATAAAAATTTTTTGAGTCCATTCCACTCAGCATATTTCTCAGCACCAAGTTGTGTACGTTTTTTAAGTGTAAGAGATAAAAGTGCAAAAACAAAAAGGAAAATATACAAAAATAACATTAAGAAATAAAGCTCAAATTTTGTAATAACAAGAAATGACAAGAATGAAAAAAATCCAAGCATGACAAAATATAAAAACATAATCTTTGTTCTATTTTCAAAATAGCCCATTTTTCTTCCCTCTTCTTGGACCATTCCTTTAAATTTTTGAAACATATCGTATGCAACTTTACTTCTTGTTTTCGAAAATCGCTTAATCATATCTGTTGAAACAAAATTATTTCCTTCAGAAATTACATTAAAAAGAAAATCATAGGCAAATAAAAGGTGCCCTTCTAAATTTGAAGGATCTTTATTGGTCTTGTAAAAATAAGTAACAGGCTCTTTTTTATTAAAGAATATGAAATTTCTATCCTCTTCTTTTATCTCAAGGGAAATATACCCCTTTTTAACAAGGTAAAGAATTGTAGCAGTTAGATCATCAGGAAGAACGTTTTCGAATCGCAAAAGATAGCCAACAATTGCTGGAGATAAATCCTCAGGTATTTCCCTCATATAAATAATATCCTTTTTAGATACAGGCTCTTTCCCAAAAGTAAAAAATAGAAAAAGATATATAACAAGGAATAAAACCCACATGCCAAAGAATACAATAATACCTGTTCTTATCTTTGATTTTAATGCTTCAGTTCGCACCGCCTCAGCAAGTTCTTCCTGCATTATACTATTTAATTTTTCTTGAGGTATAACTTTTGCATCGGTGAGAATGTAAGGAGGAAATAAAACTCTTGCTTCAATAAATGTATTGGGCGGAACGTTTGTTGCCTTAAAATGAGCGCCTGATCCATCAATACGCTCAACAACACCATTTAAAGGACCGTGCCCAAAAACCTTTATCTCATCCTCGTTTACTGTTTTGGGTAAATACACAAAGCCATCAAAGTTTAAAGTTTTTTTATCCCACCCTGAACCTATTAATTGCCAATAAAAATCTGCAACATCTTTATAAACCTTTATTCCACCAATAACCTTGTACCTAAATATAAATGTCTTTGTTGTATTTTTGGCATCGTAGAAAAATTTTGCAAAGTACGAATTCCCTTGATCTTGAAAAATGTATGTCCCTGGTGTATTCGTTTCACCTACTGTTAGCTTATAGGGACCGCTTTCATCACTTATAGAAAAATTTTCAATGCGTTCAAATCCTTGTTTTGGCAAAGTGTATGTAGCCCAGTGAAAAGAACCATCAAATTTATATGTGCGAGCCTCTTCAAAATCAAAACTTCCATCACTATTTATATGCACTGTTACATTTACTTTTGGAAAGTAATAGTCCTTTGCAAAAGCATCTGCCCTGAATGAAAAAATTATTGAAACAACCAAAAAAAACAAAAAAAACTTTTTCATCTATTATCCCCTTTCCCCTCGCTTATTATTGCCCTATACATACGTATCATGTCTTTATGGGGCAAAACATCATGTACCCTCAAAATTGAAGCACCTTTGATGAGTGAAAACATATTTGATGCAAGCGTTCCATAGAGCCTGTCATCTACGGGTCTATTATCAAGCGTAAAACCAATAAAAGACTTCCTTGAAAGTCCTACAAGGATTGGTTTATTAAAGATCGTAAATTCGTGAAGTTTATTGAGTATTTCAAGGTTGTGTTCTTTTGTCTTTCCAAAACCGATTCCAGGGTCAATGATAATCTTATCAATACCAAAGGAACTTAGGAAATTTATCCTTTCCTCAAAATATTCAAGAAGTTCCTTCATAAGATCATCATAATGAGGATTTCTTTGCATATCTTTGGGAGTGCCTTTTATGTGCATTGTAATAACAGGCACATTGTATCTTTTCGCAACATCGATCATTAAAGGATCAAATCTCAAACCGCTTATATCATTAATTATATCTGCACCAACATTTATAGATTCTTCTGCAACCTTTGATTTATAAGTGTCTATGGATATAGGGATGCTTGGAAATTCTTTTCTTATGGCTTCAATTACCGGAATTACTCGCCTCAATTCTTCATCAACAGAAACGCTTTCAGAGTAAGGACGAGTAGATTCACCACCCACATCAATGATGTCCACACCTTCAGCAACCATTTTTTCTGCATGTTTCAAGGCGTCCTCAACATTCAGAAATTTTCCACCATCAGAAAAGGAGTCAGGAGTCACATTCAAAATTCCCATTACAAATTTGTCACTGTTAAAATCAAATGTTTTTCCTCTTATTTCAAAAATAGGAAGTGGAGTATTTTCTAAATACTTTTCTAACGACATCCTTACATCCTTTAACCCAAAATAGGGCATATAAGAAAGTTTTTCAATGATTCTCTTATATACTCTTTTTGTTCCAATTAGTATTGCATCTGATTTTTCTGTTCTAAAGCTTGCAACCTCTCTTGAGATTGCAACATCACCGCCTGCGCTAAGAAACTCTTGTTTAAGGATATTTGCACCTCTTGCATCAAGGTTATAAATTTTAAACAATAGAATTTGGCTTTTTTCTTTAAATAGGTTAAAAACAGCACGATCAACCTTTACATTTTCAAGCTCATTTTCCAAATAAGAAAAATCAATCTTTCTTAAAATCAAATGGATCTCCTTTCTTATTTTTCACATTCAATTATACTTAAAATATGAAAATTAAGATATATGCAGTAGATAAACTGAAAAAAGAATACAATAAACTTGGGACACTTGATTATCTTGAAAGGATAAAGTATTACATTCCAATAGAAGTTTATGAAGTAACAGAGGAAAAGCTTAAAAAACTAATTTCAAAAGAACATTACAATATCGTTCTTGATGAAAAGGGTAAAGAGCTCACATCTATCGAATTGTCACAATTAATACAAAAATTGCTTTCAAGTCAAAATAAGGATATAGCATTTTTTATTGGTGGATCAGAAGGATTCCCAAATGAAATAAAAGGAAAAGCTGATTTTACTTTAAGCCTTTCAAAACTTACTTTTCCTCACGAACTTGTAAGGGTAATACTTTTAGAACAAATTTACCGCGCATTTACAATAATAAATAATGAGAAATACCACAAATAAAAGGGGGCAAAAGCCCCCTTTTTAAAAAATTAGTAAGACTTTCCAAAAATTCCATTTACGAAGGCTCCAAAGTCCTCTGTCAAAACACCGTAAACATGTAAAAAGTTTGGCTCGATTTGCTGTACTTGAAGAACCGTCTCTACCTTTGCGCCAGAAAGAGAATGAACATATAACTTATCTCCTTCTTTAAGATCAGATGCTTTAACCAAATATTCTTCTTCCTCAATAAGCTTTACAAATTTATGACTCTTAGAAACAATTGTCTCATACCTTTCAGTTTTCACTTTATAAATAGGCTCATAAATTCTTCTTCTCACTATTTTAAGTACTCTTGAGAAACTATTGAAGGAATAGACAAACATTTCATCTTGTATATCTTTAATCCAGATATCCTCTGCTTTTGAAAGCATTCGCTCTGTTGCATTAGGAACAGAAGCCTTTGTAACAACAGTAAAAAGATTTGATACAGTTATAAATCCAACCTTATTTGCAAATCTCACAAGGAGATATTCGTGTGGTGAATAACCATTAAAAAACCTATCGAGTACTGGTTCTCCAAAAGTAATTTGATCTTTGAGGTTAATCATTTTTTCCTCCTTTGACATTCCTTAAGTAGAAATCAATACCAATTGCCGCCCTGTGACCATTTGCAATAGCTGAAATTGCATTTCCAAGCGAAGTTTCAACAAGATCTCCGCCTGCGAATACACCTGAAATTGAAGTTTCACCAAACTCATCAACCCAGATACGCCTACGTGGTGTAAACTTAAGTTGTTGCATAAGATGTTCTGGAATGAAGGATAGGTTTGTTGTTTGACCTACTGCTTCAATAATGTAATCTCCTTCAAGGAATAGTGTTTGATCTTCATAGAATGTTGGATTAAACCTTCTCTGCTCATCGAAAACAGACTTTACCTTCTTAACAATGAGGCCCTTTAATTTTCCATTCTCAAAAACTGCCTCTTTTGGACCCCATCCTGGGTTAAATATGACACCTTCTTCAAGTGCACCTTCAATTTCCTCTTTTGATGCAGGCATAATATCCCAGTCTTCAAGAGAAACAGTTTGTACCTTTGTATCGATGCCACCGTAGTTAATCTCATGCAACCTTACAACTGTTCTTGCAACATCCATTGCAACATTTCCACCACCAATAACAATAACCTTCTTGGGAATATCTCTTCTGCCTTCAACCTTAACTTGTCTGAGGAAGTCAATTGCCTGAATTATAAATGGCGTATCCTCTCCGTTAAGATTTATCGCCCTTCCATAAGAAAGACCAACACCAATATAAACTGCATCATAATCTCTCATAAGATCTTCAAAAAGAACATCTTTCCCAACTTCAGTATTGAATTTAAATTCTACACCGAGGTCTTTTAAGTGTCCCACTTCTTTATCAATTTCATAGACAGGAAGCCTATACATAGGAATACCAAGTCCCAAAGCGCCACCAGGAACAGAACGCTTTTCAAACACTGTGACAGAATGCCCCATAAGTGTCAAATAGTATGCGGCAGAAAGTCCCGATGGACCTGAACCAATTACTGCGACTTTCTTTCCAGTTTTTGGGAACATGTATGGATCTGAAACTTTATAGTCTTTCACCATATCAGTTGCAAATCGCTTAAGCCACATAATTTGAACTGCATCGCCACGGTAATTGTAGACACAATCATCCTGACACTTGTGGGTACAAATTCTTCCGCAAATACCAGGAAGCGCATTATCCTCAAGCATGTATTTAACAGAAATCTCGTATTCTTTCTTAAAAATCGCATCGATGTATTCAGGAATTTTCATATGTGCAGGGCATCCTTGCATACAGATACCACAGCCAAGGCAACGCTCTGCTTCTTTTATTGCGGCTTCTTCTGAGAATCCGAGGATGAGTTCTTCGAAGGTCTTCTTCCTTACATCTGGTTCAAGCTCAGGCATTGGAACTTTTTCAAGTTCAAGAGGTGTAATCTCGTTCGATTGTGTGAAACCATTTTCTGCGGTTCTTCTCTCCTCTGCTGGAAACCAAACAAACGCATCGCCATCTTGGGAAGTAAATATAAGGTTTCTTTCCATTTTTAAAGATCCCGTAGGACAGACCTCAACGCACAAACCACAGTAAGAGCACCTTCCGTAATCAATTCTCGGTCTTAAATGTGTTGAACCTTCTTTTGGATTTACAAGATGAAATGCCTTAGGATCATCCATTGTGATTGCTTGACATGGACAGATGCTCATGCAGTTTCCACAGCCAATACATTTATCAAGATCATTTACATGAAAACCTCGATAACGCTCCGGAAGGTTGAGCTTTTCTTTAGGGTACTGCACAGTAACGGGTTTCTTAAAGATATACTTTGTTGAGGTTAAAGCACCAATATAACTTGTTTTTTCAAAATATTCTTTGTTTTCCATCGCAACACCCCTCATCTATCAATTTCAGGCGGGCAAATATCAAGTGTTTCCAAAATAAATGGAGCATCGGATAACTTCTGCCCAACCAATAACTCCTCTGCAAGAGGATACATATGAGGCATAGAAACACCTCTTACAGAAACTCTGTATGGCTTATCTGTCCCATCTGAGACAAAGTAGAATCCGTATTCGCCTCTTGAAGATTCAACCCTTGCGTATGCCTCACCTTCTGGTATTACCCATTTGAATGGATTTGGCATCTTTTTCCATACATCGCCTTTTGGCATCTTCTTTACAGCCTGCTCGATTAGATTTAAAGATAATTCAAGCTCAAGTCTTCTTTGAATTTCTCTTGCCCAAGCATCACCATCATCAAGAACGGGTATATCAAAATCAAGATATGGATAAGCAGCATATGGCTCATCCTTCCTTACATCAACCTTAACGCCTGTTGCTTTTAAATTTGGTCCAGTGACACCCATTTGAAGTGCGGTTTCCTTTGTAATCTTTGCAAGTCCCTTTGCCCTGTGCATAAACATTGGATTTTTAAAGAAGAGGTTATCGTACTCAATGAGGCGGTCTTTCATATACTTAACAAAACCTAAAACATCGTCCTCAAAGCCTGGATAAGTATCCCTTCTTACTCCACCTGGCCAAATATACATATGATAAACTCTTGCTCCAGAAAGCTTTAAAAATATATCAAGCATAAGGTCTCTGTCTGCAACTGCCCAGTAGTTAACAGTGTAGTTACCAAGCATAGCAGCTGTGCCTCCAAAATGGAAAAGCAAAGCATTCACACGTGCCGCTTCGAGTACAATAGTTCTTATAAATTTTGCGCGTTCCGGAATTTCAACTCCCATGAGTTCTTCAATTGCCATTGAATAAACAGCCTCATTTATGTCAGGCTCTGGAACACAAATTCTTGGTATAAGAGCAAGGTTTTGAAGGTATGTCCTTTGCTCCATTAATTTTTCAAATGCTCTGTGTAGATACCCAGAATTACCTTTTGCCTCAACTATTGTGTCTCCCTCAAGTTTTAGGTGGACTGAGAAATTACCATGGATCCCTGGATGGTTTGGACCTATATTCAGTTCATATTCCTTAATCATACTTTACCTCCACATTCCTTGCCTCATAGTGCTCAGTTGCATACTTAATTGAATCGAAATCTTTTCTCAAAGGCGGTAAATCCTCCCACCCTTCAAGGAGAAATGGCTTCATTGAGTCTGGATTTCCTATAACCTTAATCCCAAACATCTCTCCAAGCTCAACCTCGTACTTGAAAGCATTTGGATAAATATTTGTTATAGTTTCAATTTCAGGATTTTCCTTTGGAATTCGCGTCTTCACTATAGCAAGAATCTTGTTTTCATTGGAATAGACAAGCGCAACAAGTTCGAATTGATTGTCCTTAACAAAATCAACTGCTGTAAAAAGCGTAAGTCTCTTGAAGGAGAGGCCTTTTAAAGCATTGAGCGTAGAAGAAAAGGAATCGTTCTTTACCTTAATAATAATCCTTTGAGGGCTTTTTTCTAAGATCTCACCCTTTATAACTTTCTTAATCTCTTCTACCATTTGAGCACCTTCCTTTGATTTGCCTTATAGTAATCATAATTTTCAATATACTTTCTCCAACCGTTAGCCTTTCCTTCATCAATGAGTTTCATAAGTGTCCTAAATCCTTCAAGTACAGCCATAGGGGTTGGCATACAGCCTGCAATATACACATCAACAGGCAAATACAAATCTAACCTTTTAACTACTGCATAAGAGTCCCAGTATATGCCTCCATTTATAGTACAAGAACCAAATCCAATTACATATTTTGGTGGAAGCATCTGCTCATAAACAGTTACAAGTCTTTTAAGAGTTTTTATGTTTATGTAACCTGTTACAAGGAGAATATCTGATTGCCTTGAGGTTACAAATGGGGCTATACCAAACCTTTCCGCATCAAAACGAGAAGTAATTGTGGGAGGTAGTTCTACTGCACCACAAGCAGTGCAATAGTGAAGCATCCAAAGAGAACGCTTTCTCAAATGATCAAGTATTTCAACATAACCCTCTTCCAATGTTTCCTGTAGTTCCATTACTTACCTCCTATATAGACTATCAAAAGACCTAAAAGGGCAATTAAAGTTGGCCATCTCCAAAAATACCTAACAGCATTTTCAATTCTAAATCGAGGAAAAACCGTATCAAACAATGTCATTACTATAATTACTCCAAGTTGCTTAAGAATAAATGTAAAAATGTTTGAAGCGCCTCCAAGGAAAAGAATTGTGAAAAATGCAGTCTCAATATAGACCTGAATTGCATGACCTATCATAAGAAGTCCAAGATGTTTCCCGCCATATTCAACCATAGGTCCTGTTGCAACTTCTTGTGGCGCAACAACCGTATCGAATGGGTGTTCTCCCATTGCACCATAAGTTGCAATAAATCCAGCAATTGCAGTCAATGGAAGTAAAAACAAATTCCAATTGAATCCAGATTGGAGTGTCATAAATTTATAGAGATCGGTTGTCCCGTATCTTACAACAAGTGTATTTCCTGCAATGATGAGAGGAAGCTCATATCCGAGCATAAGCGTCAATGCCCTTGCAATACCAATGGATGCATTTGGGTTTCCGGACTCACCTGCACCAAGCGCCATACCAAGAGATCCAATTACCATAATATAAAGAAATGCAATAAGATCCCCGTAAGGTGTAAGTTGCTTAAAGTGAGGAAGAGGAAGGAATAGCACAGTTAAAATTGAAGCACCGACAAAAATAACTGGTCCAAGATCAAACATCACACCGTGAGAGATATTCTCTTTTTTTGAAAGAAGTTTGATGATATCAAGTAAAGGCTGATGCAATGGCGGACCGTATCGCCTATGAATGCGCGCAACCATTTTTCTTTTGAAGCCTTCAAGAAAGATACCTACAAAAAAGGCAAAAATAGGCGTTAAAATTAAAACAAGTTTTTCTACCATAATACGCCTCCTATTATGTAAATGAGGGAGAAAATCGTAAGAATTATGATTCCAAGGCTCACATAGGTTTCAAGATTTCCAGTATATATTCTCCTTATATAGTCCCCCACAGTTTTTACAAAACCTACAAAGTTTTCGTAAATTCTATCTATGCTCCACTCATTGAAGGGTTTTATAATGTCATCAAAGAAACTGTAGAAGCCAAAACTATAGTTGTATTTTACATCTTCAGTTAGAATTTCGCCTGCATAGTAATTATCAAGTTGATGGACGCTTCTTGTTTTTGGAAGAAGGTAGAAGATAAGTGCTGCAACTACAAAACCACCCATGAGTGCAGCTGAAATAATAGGAACGTTTAAAGCATGAAGTCCTGGTTGTTCTGGAAAGCCTGTAAGAGTGTATTTTATAGGATCAAAACCAAGGAATGCCTCAGCTTTAGAAACAAAATACATAGGAATTCCCGGCAAAACTCCAAATAGAAGCGCAAGAAGAGAAAGCACAAGCATTGGTACTTGCATAAGAATTGGCACTTCCTTAACACCCTCATATTTCTTTGGAAGCTGTCCAAGGAATATTGAATGTATTAATCTATAAACATACATAAATGATCCTGTCCCACCCAGAAGTGCAATAGTTAGAAGTAGTGGTTCTTTATTTTGTATTAAAGCTTCATAAATGAGATACTTTGAGACAAATCCATTTAATGGCGGAATACCCGCAGTTGCAATAATTGCAAGAAGCATTGAAATAAAAGAAATTGGCATCTTCTTAATGAGTCCACCAAGTTCTGAAAGATTTTTTGTGCCAGTTCTGTATATAACACCACCCACGACAAAGAATAGAATTCCTTTAAAAATTGAGTGATTTACAATGTGTAATAACCCACCTGCAACACCAAGAGGTGTTCCAAGCGACAAACCGAGAAGTATATAACCACTCTGTGCAATTGAAGACCAGGCAAGAATTTTCTTCGCATCCTCCTGCACAATCGCAACAAATGTTCCTATGATGATTGTTAATGCACCAATCCACTGAAGAACATACATAATAAGAGGAGCTTCAAAAACTCTTGGCATTATTTTTGAAAAGAGATTAAGTCCAAAAATCGAGAATACAAATATTGTAAATAAGTAAAGACCCACCTTCTTCACAACTGAGGAAAGCAAAACAGAAACAGAATCAGGCGCTTCTGCATAGGTAATTGGTGCCCATACATGAAGAGGCATGATCGAAGCTTCGATAAGAAAGCCGATTACAAATAAGACGAACGTTATTAAAACAATTGGGGTTGGTGCAGTTGAAAGATAGCCTGAAATCTCTGCATAACCAAAACTTCCCGCTTTAAAGAATAAAAACACAACTGCTGCAAGCATTGAATTGGCACCAATAAGAGCCCAGGTAATATATTTAAGTTGTGCATTATGTGATTCTTCATAACCTTTACCGATAAGAAAGAAGATAATTAATGCAATAATTTCAAAGAAAATAAAGAAAGACAAGATGTCTCTTGCAAAAAGTACTCCGAAAACTGCACCCTCTAAAAATGAGAACTCAAGAATAGCTAAATCAGAATCTTCCGACTTATCAAATTCGAAAAGAAGAAAAATGTAAGCAAGAAGAAAGATTAATGAGAAAAGAAGTGATAACATAAATGATAAAGCATTTATTCCCAATGATAGACTCTGTCCAAGAACAGTGAGATAATAAAAGTTATCGATTGTTTTATTCGCATACTGATATAGTTCAAAAAATGGAAGTATAAGGAATATCAAGAAGAAAATATTTCTCACCGCTTTATGTAATGCAGAACCAGCATAGGCAAGAAGTCCACCAAAAATTGGCGTAAGTAAAATCATCAAAAGTGAAAAGTTCATTTTAAACCTCCCAAAACTGAGGTTAGATAAATTGTTCTTTGTATTAATTGATTTGCTATATCATTAGTAAAATTAAGGACACTCATAGGCCTTGAGCTAAGAATAACTAATATTAGCACAAGAATAAATGGCGAAATGACAAGCCATGGATTTTCTGCTTGGAAATTCTTGTCACTCTTCTCAAAAAGAATCTTAAATACTCTATAGAAATAAACGCCTTCTATAATTGCTGCAAAAAGCACAAGTGCAAAGGATAAATATCCAAGAAAACCTGGAAAATCAAGTAAAGTCTGAAGAATTGCTAATTTTGTGAAGAACCCAAAGAACGGAGGAACTCCAATAAGAGAAAGCGCAGCAAAAACAAAAAGGATCGATGTTAAAATATTTACTCTTCCAAAGCCTTTAAGGTCATCAATATTTCTTGAACCTTGAGCTTCAATCATGATGCCTGCAACTAAGAACAATACCGCTTTTGAAAATGAATGGTTTACCATCTGTGCAACTGAAGCAGAGATTGAAGCTTGAGTTCCAACAGAAAAAGCAAGTACAAACAACCCTGTTTGCCCAATTGTTGAATATGCAAGCATTCTCTTTAGATCCTTCTGGAAGAATGCAGCAATCTCACCAAAGAAGAGAGTAAGAAGTGCAATGATGAAAAGATATGGAATAAATGCAGAATAATTAAATACAGTAACAGTAACCCTTATTATTGCATATATTGCAGTTGTTGTGACAATACCCGAAAGCATTGCAGATATACCTGATGGAGCAGCAGGGTGTGCATCAGGAAGCCAGGAGTTCAAGGGGAAAAGCGCTCCTTCAACTGCAAGTCCAAAGAATATTAATACATAAGGAACAAGTTTTTCAAGGCTTCCGACATAATCAAGTTTTGTAGCAATATGTGCCATGTTAAGCGTTCCTGTTTGCGCATAGATAAGAACAACACCAATAAGAAGTAAGGAACCTGCAAGAATGCCCTGAACAACATATTTAAAACCTGCTTCAATAGAATCCTTGCTACGCATATACCCAACAAGCCCGAAGGAAGATAGAGAAAGCACTTCAAAGGCAACAAACACATTAAAAAGGTCACCTGTTATACTTATCCAACTTGATGCCATGATAAGGAGAGTAAAAAGAATGTGGAATTTATCTGTTGGCTCCTCCTTCATATAGAAGATATTGTAAAAAGAAATAAGAAACCCAAGGACATTTACCATAAGGACAATAATAAAATTCAATTTGTCGACAGCAAGGATTATTACGTATGGGGGGTTTAGTCCTGCGGTTGTGCCTAAAACAATAGAGCCATACAAAACTTTTACTCCAATAAAATAGATGACAACAAGATTAAGTGCACTTACAATGAGTGGAACAAATTTAATGAGTTTCTTTAAAAATGGAGAAATGATAATCGAAAGAAAAGCAAAGAAAAGAGGAATAACTACCAATAATGTTGGATTAGCCAAGTTTACCATCTTAGACTCCTTATCTTTCTTATATCCAATGTGCCGTACTTCCTATAGAGAAGCACGACAAATGCCGCAGCAAGTGCAAGTTCAGAGGCACCAATAACAATGGAGGTAAGAGTAAGAGCCTGAGGCACAGGATCAACCATAAGACTTGCATTCATTACATCTTTCGAAAATATCGGTGCTGTTTTTCCGTTTACATACCCAATTGAAACAATAAGAAGATTAATACCTGTTTCAATGAGGTCAAGCCCTATAATTATCTTTATGAGGTTCTTTTTTATAATAAGAGCATAAATGCCAATACCAATTATGAGAAGTGCAGAAATATAGAAAATCATTCTTCACCTCCAGCTTCTTCGCACTTCACTTCACACATAAGATCATCAATAATATTGGATAACTCTGAACCTACCTTTAAGCCAACACCTATATAAATTGGAAGCATTATACCACCAGAAAGTAGATCAAATAAAGTTCCGTTAGGTAATACATTTGCAAGGAAGGAACCTTTCATAAAAAATCCTAATAGTCCTATAATTACATACGTAAGACCACCTAATCCTTCAACAAGATAGAATTTTTTTCTATCAATTGAAGTTTCCTCATATGCAAGGTAGAGAAGTAGAAATCCTGTTGCAATAAGAGCTCCACCCTGGAAACCTCCACCCGGGGTTAAATGTCCATGCATGAAGATATAAGCGCCTGTAAGGAGGATAAAGGGAAACACAACACGTGTTCCAATTTTTGTTACGAAATTTGATTCTTGAAGTTTTTGTTTTCTTTTATTTTCACCCATAAAGTAAAGCACAGCAACACCTAAGGCAGCCGTGAAAAGGACTGTTACTTCACCAAGGGTATCAAAGCCTCTGTAGAAAAGCGTAACCGATGTAACGACATTTGCAGCACCTGTTTGAGGAACTGTATTATCAAGATAGTATTTTCCAACATCCATCTTATCTACACCAAATTTGTAGTTTGACATAAAAATCGCAATTGCTGCAATAATTATGAGGATAAATACACCATAAACAATTTTTCTAATCATCATTATCCTCCCGCTCCGTCTTTTTTACGGCAACAATGTAAATTGCCATAGTAAGTGCCGCACCAATTGCGGCTTCAGACATTGCTACATCAGGTGCCTGCAGAAGCAAAAATACCAAAGATACAAGAAGACTTCCACCGCCCATAAATATAACTGCTGCAAGAAGATCCTTAACGTGTATTGCAAGAATGGAGAGAATTATCGTAAGTACAAGAAGAAGGTAAGAGAAAATTAGAATATAAATATTCATCGTCATTCACCTTCTTTCTCTTTGAACTTATCAACCACAGTTTTGTCAGTCATTGGGGATTTTACCTTGTATCCTGCACGAATGAGTGCTGAACCCGAAATAGGTGCAGTAAGAATAATAAATGTTGCAAGAATTATTGATTTTATAAGAATATCCTCCTTCATAAGTCCTATTCCAATAATTGAGGAAATTGCTCCAAGCGTAGTTGATTTTGTTGCAGCCTGCATTCTTGTGTATAGATCAGGAAGTCTCAAAAGGCCAATTGCAGAGAGGAGAAAGAAAAACGCACCGATAAACATGAGAGTATAGCCGATGATAACGTTAATACCCATCTCAAAGCCCCCTTTCAATAAAGCGAGCAACAACAAGAACGCCAACAAAAGAAATAATTGCATAAACTACAGCCACATCCATATAAAATGACCTTCCAAAGACCAATGCAAAGAATACAAAAAGTGCAACAAAAAGTGTTGTAAGAGTATCCAATGCCATTGCACGATTTGCCGTGTCAGGTCCTTTTACGAGTCGCACAATCATAAGAATCGTTGAAACTGCAAGCAAGCCCAAATAAATCAAATCTACCACTTTCATGAGAAAATCTCCTTCAAAAATTTTTCAAAAGGCGAAACAATACTTTCAGTTGCGCCTTCAACGCTTTCATCGTCCACAGTAATCCAATGGATAAAAAGTTCATCCCCCACAACATCCATAGTAATAGTCCCTGGTGTAAGTGTAATTGAATTTGCAAGGGCAAGTTTACCTGCATCCGTTTTTAATTTTGTCTTAACTTTAACAATTCCAGGTTTTATAGGAAGAGATGGATTAAGGACAATCATTGCAACCTGAACATTCGCCTTAACAACTTGATAGAGATAGTAAGGAATGTAAATAATAAGATAAAATAGCTTTTTTGGATTTAAATGAGCAAGACCGTGTTCTGTAAAGAGATCTGCCGTGCCAATTGAAATGACAAACGCAATAAGGAATCCAAAAATTAATTCTGAGGTTGCAAAACTTTCAGTAAGTAAAATCCATGTAAGGAATAAAACAATCGTTTCAAAGATAACCTTACTTAGGTAGTTTGCTTTTTCCATTTTTCACCACCTTTCACCTAATTTTATGCCTACCTCAACTATTTTAAAATTTTTTTTATATTAGTCAAGCAAACGTCTTACCTTTTGTGAAATTGTGAAAAAGCAAATGCTTGGTAAAATAAAGTTCTTTCTTAATTTTTAGAGTCAACTTTGTTATTTACCATTCAAATTACATGGCTTAAACACTATATTGATAATTTCATAATGATATTAGTGAAATTTTACTCAAAAAGTATTGCAAAATTTTAAAATATGTATATAATGATAAGTGTGAATAGAATGATTAAGTACGAACAATTTAATGAATTGGTGCTTTTTAGCACAGAAGAATTTAGAACAAATATTTCTGATAGACAATTTTACTGGTTTTCTTCCCGACGGAAGAAAACATTATAAATAAAAATTTTTAAAGGGAGGTTGCGTATGGACGCAAAACAAATGGTTGAAGATTTTATGAAAACCGCTAA
>PNIL01000014.1 GCA_002877955.1 Caldisericum exile
GGAATCTTCGTCACTTCGTTTTTCGGATTGACAATTCTTTGGTGTATTTTTGGGAAAGTATCGAGGGTCTTAAAGTTTTTTTCAATTTGGTACTTGCAAAAAATTAAAAAGTGTGTAATAATATATACCATGATGAAAGATAATATTGAAATAATTTTAAGAAAAAATGGGCTAAAGGTAACGAAACCGAGAGTAGAAATTTACAAGTTTCTTAAGAGTACCTATTCTCACCCAACGGTTGAAGAAATTTTTAGTAATGTTAAACAAACAATTGACAAAATAAGTTATGCAACAGTTTATAATGTGCTCAATGATTTTATTGAAAAGGGACTTGTAAAGGAAGTTTCTACCTCGGAAGATGCAAAAAGGTATGATGGGCATATTGAACCACACGTACATCTAATTTGTAAAGTGTGTGGAAAAATTGAAGACCTTTATATAGATCTTTCAGATGTTGAGAAGGAAATTAAAGAAACCGGCTTTAAGGTTGAGGATATTGCCTTAAATGTTTACGGCATTTGCAAAGATTGCCAAAGTAAAGCCCACCATAGTATAAAAAGTAAATAAGTAGTCTATTAGCGCCTGTAGCTCAACGGATAGAGCAATGGCCTCCGGAGCCATGAATAGGAGTTCAATTCTCCTCAGGCGCGCCAATATTTTTGTGCCCCTGTTTATCGGGGGCTTTTTTGATTGTGCTTTTAAAAATTAAATTTATGCGTAAAATATAAAAACTTATTTTGGGAGGTTTTGATGGATGCCTTTGAAAAGATAAAAAGAAAAACAGTTGAGATAATAAATGAGGACGAATTAAAAGAGCGTCTTGCAAGTGGAAAGAAATTAAGAGTAAAACTTGGTGCAGATCCCACTGCCCCAGATCTTCACCTTGGACATTATGTAGTCCTTCGTAAGTTAAGGGATTTTCAAGAACTTGGACATCAAGTTGTTTTTATTATAGGAGATTTTACTGGGCTTGTTGGTGATCCGTCTGGAAGGTCAAAGACACGACCACCCCTCTCAAAAGAGCAAATACAAGAAAATGCGAAGACCTATTTTGATCAGGTATTTAAAGTACTTGACAAGGAAAAAACCGAAGTGCGCTTTAACTCTGAATGGTTATCAAAAATAACTTTCGAAGATTGGTTTAGACTATGCGCCAATTTTACCCTTGCAAGGATTCTTGAGCGTGATGACTTCCAAAAACGTTTTTCGCAGGATATTCCCATATTTTTCCATGAATTGTTTTACCCAATAATGCAAGCATACGATTCTTATGCAATTGATGCCGATGTAGAACTTGGAGGAACAGACCAAAAATTTAATCTCATAATGGGAAGGCATCTACTTGAGGTTAAAGGAAAACCTCCTCAGATTGCAATTATTTTGCCAATCTTACGTGGGCTTGATGGAGTTCAAAAGATGAGTAAAAGCCTTGGAAATTATGTAGGAATAACAGAAGATCCAAAGACAATGTTTGGAAAAATTATGTCCATTCCAGATGACCTTATCTCAGAGTACTATTATCTTGTCCTTGATGTTGATGATGAAAAGGCAAAGGAAATAGAAGAAAGTATAAAAGAAGGAAAGGTCAATCCAAGAGACCTTAAACTTGAACTTGCAAAGGGTATTGTTGAAATTTTCCATGGAATTGATGAAGCTCAAAAGGCCTATGATAACTTCATAAAAGTTTTCAGTAAAAGAGAGCTGCCAGATGAGATGCCTGAACTTCATATTGAAGAATTTGTAGAAGATGGTGTTGTTGATATTGTGAATCTTCTTGTGAGCCTAAAAATCCTTCCCTCAAAAAGCGAGGTTAAAAGACTTATTGAGCAAGGCGGATTAAAAATAAATGATGAGAAGATTGAAAATTTTAAAGTAAAGGTAAATAACGGAGACATTTTAAGAGTTGGCAAAAGACAGTTTTTTAAACTCGTATTCTAAAGAAAATTTTAGTGCGATTGTTTTTAAAAACAGGAATTTTTACGCTGCAATTCTTGTTACAATTACGGCAGTTTTAGGTATTTCGAGTTTGTCTTCTGCGCTGCCCAAAATTGCACAGTCTTTTGAAATTGATGATGCCTCTTCGGGACTTATTCTTCTATTTTTTACTCTTCCTGGAATAGTTTTTTCGCCAGTTTTGGGGTTCTTTTCTGATAAGGTTGGAAGAAAAATTATTCTTTCAATTGCACTATTTATTTTTGGGCTTGGCTTTCTTGGTTATTTTGCAAATGATTTTAAAGCGCTTCTCATTATTCGCTTTGTCCAAGGCATTGGTGCATCAACTTTACTATCCCTTAATGTTGCAATCCTTGCTGATACATTTGAAGGGCGTGCCTTAAAATTTGCACTTGGAATGAACGGTGTTGTAACATCAATTGCACTTACTTTATTTCCAATTTTAGGGGGAGTACTTTCAGATATCAATCCAAGAAATCCGTTTTTGCTTTCACTTTTTTCTTTTGTTTCGCTTATTTTACTGCTTTTCCTTCTTGAAGACAGAGCTATAAAAAAGTCAGAAAATGAGATTAAAGTTCCAATAAGAAATGCCGTTAACGATGACCTTATTTTTGTATTTTTAGGTACAACTTTTACCTTCATAGTGCTTTATGGAGCATATCTTAACTATTTTTCATTTTTAGCAAAATATAGGTTTGAAATGTCATCAACTCTTACAGGTGTTTTTATCGGTATTTCTTCTTTTATTTCGGCAATAGTTTCATATAAAATTGAGCGTATTACTGAATTTTTCAGAGACGAAGTTGTATATGTAAGTGGTTTTGTATTTTATGCGTTGTCTATGATACTTTTCTACATTTCAAAAGATTACATTTTTCTTACACTTGGTTCTATGTTTTTCGGTGTTGCGCAGGGCATTAATATAACTCTTACTCCACAACTTCTAAATAAATTTTCAAAAGAGGAATTGAGGGGTTTAATAATGACAGCAAACGGTTCAATGGTAAATTTAGGGCAAACAATTGGACCACTTATATTTAGTTTTGCTTATAGAATGTTTAAATTAAATGGCGTATTTATTTTGGGCTTTCTTGTCTCACTTTTAGGTCTTATTTTAACTTTTAAACTTGCAGTTAAGAACCCTTCAAACCCTTAGCCAGTAGACTTTCTTTACCGATAGTATATCCGATTTTTATAATCTCCTCTTTTTTATCAAAATCAAATATATCAAAGTTTAACGGGATTTGAATTAGGTAATCTGCTTTTGCAAGCTCATCTATGTAGAGGGTGTCAAGCGTTATATCAAGTACCCTTAAAATAATATCAAATGCGTTTCTAAAGTTTTCTTTTCTTCTGAATGTTTGAAGTGGGTTTACATCTACAAGGATTACTTTTTCTGCTCCCATTTCCTTTGCAACATCAACTGGCGCATTACTTAAAATACCTCCATCTGCAAGAAGCATTCCATCTTTTTCTAATGGTTCAAGATATGGTGGAATTGCACCCGTTGCATACATTGCTTCATAAAGTTTTCCTGAATTTAGAGTGATGAGGCGCTCTGTAATAAGATCAACTGCAACGCAAGAAAATGGTATTTTTAAGTCTTTGAATTCTTTGTCTTGAGTTATATCTTTAAAGACTTTTCTTATTTTTCTTCCAGAGTCAAAACCCAACTTTGTAAAAAGAGGTATAAGAGACGTTTGCTGAACTACTGTATTAAGAATTTTGTTTTCCTTTTGTGAATAGAAAAAACTTCTAATTTCGAGAAGTTCATTAAAATCGAGTTTTGAAAGCATATTCTCAAGATCTTTTGCTTCAATCCCAAGTGAATACATTGCACCTATAATACCACCCATTGACGCACCAGTAATAACATCAGGATGAATTCCAATTTCTTCAAGGGCTTTAAGAACTCCAATATGTGCAAGTCCTCTTGCGCCACCACCTGATAAAACTAATCCTAATTTCACATTTACCTCCTAAAACTCTACTGTGAGTCCATCATATGCTGCAATTACTTCAATTCCATATTTATTTGAGAGTGACTCTGCAACTTTCTCAGGATTTGCTCGAAGCATTGTCATTCCGAAGTGAGTCATTATAACCTTTTTAGGGTTTGAGTATTTTATAAACTTTTCAACATCAGAAATTGATAAATGCATTACTCCTTCTTTTTCGGAAAGGCGAACCACATTTAATATTAGATAATCGGAGTCTTTATAGTAATCAAGAAGTTCATTGAAAAATAGCGTATCAACAACAAATGAAACAGTTTTTTCCTCAATTTCAAATCTTATACCGTATGTCTCTGCGGTGTGGTTATGCTTAAAAGAAGTAAATTTTATATCTTTGAATTCAAAAATACCTTTATGTTTTAAGGTAAAAATCCCTTCAAGATATGGTTTTAAGAATGGAAGAATTACTCTATTTTCTGAATTGAGCGCTTCGTCTGTTGTAAAAAGAACCCCAGATTTTTTTAAGCCACCTTCTGTTATAGAATCAATAATTATATTTGCATCAGTTGAGTGATCGAGATGAATGTGCGTAAGAATAACTCCATTAACTGTTTCAATTGGAATTTTTGGACGAGCAGAGGCAAGTCTTAAGAGTGTTCCAGGTCCAGGATCCAAAATTAGAGTTGCATTTTTGCTTTTTATAACTGTTCCTGCTGAGTAGCGAAGTTGCTTTGCAACTACAAATCGTGCACCCGCAGTGCCTAAAAATTTTATTAATGCCATGATATAAAAGGGGGCTTAAGCCCCCTCAATATATGAATCCTATATGATCTTTTCAATTGCTTGTTTTACTCTCTTCAAGCCTTCAATAATGTTTTCTTTGGAAGTTGCGTAAGAGAATCTCAAATAGCCTTCACCATATTCACCAAATGCAGTGCCTGAAAGCGTGCAGACGCCTGCTTCATAGAGAAGATAATCTGCAAGTTCTTTTGAGGATTTTCCGACTTTCTTTACGTTAGGGAATGCATAGAATGCTCCCTTTGGCATCTTAACAGAGAATCCAGGGATTTCATTTAAACCTTGAATAATCAAATTTCTTCTTTCCTCGTATTCTTTTCTCATTCTTTCAGGCTCATCTTGTGGGCCACGAAGAGCTTCTATACCTGCCATTTGCACAAATGTTGCAACGCAAGAGAATGAATTTACAGCAACTCTCTTAAGTGCTTCAATTACTTCCTTATTAGCAACAGCATAGCCTAATCTCCAACCTGTCATTGCATAAGTTTTTGAAAATCCATCAAGAATTACTGTCCTTTCTTTCATGTGAGGAAGCGATGCAATACTTACAAATTTTCCTTCGTAAATGATTCTCGAATAAATTTCATCAGAAAGTATCATTATGTCATTTTTCTTTGCAATGTCTGCAATAAATTCAAGGTCTTCATAGGAAAGTATGCCACCTGTTGGGTTCGCAGGTGAGTTAATGACAATGAGTCTTGTTTTTGGAGTTACAAGCTTTTCAAATTCTTTCCTATCAAAGGCAAAGTCATTTTCTTCTCTTATGGGCATTGGTACAGGTTTTGCACCAACAAGCCTTATCGCCGATTCGTAGATTGGATAACCTGGATTTGGATAGATTGCTTCATCTCCCTCGTCAAGTAAGGATAACATCGTTCCAAAAATTACATCCTTACCACCTGGAGTAATGATTACTTCATCTGGTGTTACCTTAATATCTCTCGTCTTTGAAATGTATTCTGCAACTGCCTCTCTTAACTCAAGAATTCCCTGTGTTGGTGAATAATGGGTGTAATTTTCTTTAATTGCTTTAATTCCTGCTTCTTTTACATTTTCTGGGGTGTTAAAATCTGGCTCACCAATTTCGAAGTGAATTACGCTTTTCCCCTGTCGCTCAAGTTCTTTTGCTTTTGCAAGCATTTCAAAGGCAGTTTCAGTACCTGCTCTTTGAATCATCTTTGATATTTTCATTTTTTAAACCTCCATAAAATTTTGTTAAATTTCTTTAACAATTTATTATACAAATTATTGTCTAAATTTCAAACTTTTTTCTTGCCTGCTTTTGGTTCAATAAAAGGCATTTCAATCACTTCAAGTTCAAAGACTCTATTTCCGTCTTTTATAATTAAACGTGTTCCTAAATCTCTGTACTCTAATTTTACATAACCTAACGCAAGGATTTCATTTCTTACAAACGACATATTACCCGATGTGATATGACCAATTTCATTGCCATCTTCGCTATAAATTTTCATTCCGTGTCGTGGTACTCCACCTGATAGCACCTTAAAACCTGTAAGTTTTCTTTTAATACCCTCTTTTAAGATATTTTCTAAGGCAGATTTACCAATGAAATTTTCCTTATCCATTTTCACTGCAAAATCCTGCCCTGCTTCAAACGGGTTTGTTGTCTCGTCGATATCGTTTCCGTAAAGCCAATAACAGACTTCAAATCTTAGGGTATCTCTTGCTCCAAGTCCAGCAGGTTTAATGCCATATGGTTTGCCTTTTTCAAGTGCTTCATTCCAAATATGAACGATATCAATAGGTTTTGCATAGATTTCAAAACCATCTTCGCCTGTGTATCCTGTTCTTGAAATGAGGACATTAACATTAAAGAGTTTTCCATATGTTGCCTTAAAGTATCCAAGTTTTTCAAGCGGAGTTTCTCCTTCAAAGTAGTTCTTCAAAAATTCTTCTGCTTTAGGTCCTTGTATTGCAACTTCACCGTAGTCATCTGTTTTTCCTTCAATTTCTACATTAAAATTCCCCTTATGGTCGAGTACAAATTTAAGGTCTTTTTCATAGTTTGAAGCGTTTACAACAAGGAGGACAAAGTTTGAGTCAAGATTATACACAAAAAGGTCATCAACTTCTCCCCCATGTTCATAACACATAGGTGTGTATTTTACCCTTCCAAGTTTCATATCAAGGACACTATTTGTAACTAAGTAGTGTGTGAATTTGAGTGCATCGGGACCTTTAATTTCAATTTCACCCATATGGGATACATCAAAGATTCCCAAAGCATTCCTTACTGCAAGGTGCTCTTCTTTTATGCTTGTGTATTTGAGCGGCATTTCAAAGCCTGCAAAGGGCACCATCTGTGCATTTAATTTGAGGTGCTCCTCATAAAGCGGGGTTCGTTTAAGATTTTCCATTTTATCCTCCTTTTAAAATTTCTCCATTTGAAATAACCGTTTCTACATAATTTTGTGCAACTCTGTAAGGAATTTCTTCGTAATGCCCAATATCAAGAATATTTATGTTTGCACGTTTTCCGACTTCCAAGGTACCAACTTCTTTTTCCATGTCAATTGCTTTTGCTGCATTTTTAGTTGAGGCAATTATTGCATCTTCAACGGTCATCTTGAGTTTCATAATTGCAAGCGTAATTATGAAGGGCATTGAAGGGCAAAATGATGTGCCGGGGTTAAAATCTGTGCCCAATGCAACTGTAAGCCCAATATCTTTCATCAATTCGTAATTTGGGTAGGTATCTTTACCAAGGAAAAACATCGTGCAGGGAAGTAGAACTGCTGTAACATTTGCTTCCTTCATTTTTTTAAGCCCCCCTTCGTTTGAATGTACAAGATGATCTGCTGAAATTGCCTGTACCGCTGCTGCAACTTCTGCACCACCTGAGTCAGAATACTCATCTGCGTGGATTTTTGGTTTTAAACCCATTTTCTTTCCTTGTGAAAGAATCTTCTTTGCTTGTTCTCTTGTGAATTGTCCCTTTTCGCACCAAACATCATTAAAATCGGCAAGATCATTTTTTGCAATGATTGGTATTATATCTTCAACGACAAGCTCAACGTACTTTTCGTCTCTCATATGATATTCAGGAGGTATTACATGCGCCGCAAGTAGCGTTGATTTAATATTTATTGGAGTGTTTTCTTTGAGATATTTTGCAATTTTAAGCATCTTTATCTCTTCCTCGAGATTTAGCCCATAACCGCTTTTTATTTCAACAGTTGTTGTGCCCCAATCAACAAGGTATGAAAGATGTTTTTTGGTTTCTTCAAGAAGTTCTTCGAATGTCGCCTTTCTTGTATGGCGCACAGTTGAAATTATGCCTGTGTTTTCCTCTTTTAAAATCTTTGATTCTTGTACTCCCTGGTGTCTTAAAATGAATTCTTTTTCCCTTGTGTGAGCAAATATAAGGTGTGTGTGCGGGTCAACAAATCCTGGCATAACGACCTTGTTTGAAGCATCTATTTGGTAAGTGTGTTTCCCGATTCTAACACTTTTTATTACCTCATCCGATTTACCTACGGCAATGATCTTTTTGTCTTTTACTGCAACTGCGCCGTCGTGAATGAGCCCAAGTTTTTTGTCCTTCTCAGTTCCTTCTACTGTTGTGTCTTCAACAAGAGTTAACAACTCTTTTGCATTAAAAATAATAAGGTCTGCTAATTGAGTTTCCAACTTTCCCTCCTTATTCGTAGATTTTCATTTCAATAATACTTTCGGATGTGAGTTTTGGAAATCTTAAATAGAATGCAAGACTATCAAGGGCAGCCTTGAGTGGCATAAGTCCAACAAGTTCGCTTTCAACAACATTTACGCCATATCGCTCTGCTTCCATTTTTACAATCTCAAAAACCCTATAAAGGGGTGCCTTTTTATAATTCAAAACATTCATAGAAACCTGAGCCATTCCCTTTTCTTCTATATACATTCCTTTTGCCTGTATAAATCTTAAACCACCAGAACTTTCCCTTATGGATTTTGCAATTTTTTCTGCAATATTTACATCTTTCGTATTAAGGTATATATTGTAAGCGATGAGAAATTCTCTTGCACCAACTGCAACAACACCTGCAGTCGGATGCACTTCATTTGGACCAAAATCAGGTGCCCAATTTGGATCCTTAATCTTTTCAAAAAAGCCTTCAAATTCACCTTGCCTTATATTGGGAAGTGTTTTTCGTTCTTCTTTTGTTGCAGATTCCGCGTACAGATACACTGGCACTTTAAGTTCTTCTCCGATACGCTTTGCAAGTGTTTTACTTAACTCAACTGTTTCTTCCATTGTTATGCCTTTAATCGGCACAAATGGAATTACATCAACTGCTCCCATTCTTGGATGTGTGCCCTTATGATGCCGTAAGTCGATGAGTTCGACTGCACTTTTTGCAACAGAGAATGCGCCTTCAAGTACATTTGACCTATCTCCCACAAATGTTATAACTGTGCGGTTATGATCTGAATCCGACGAAACATCTAAAACTTTTACACCTGTTTTTTTGAGATTTTCAATGATTTGATTTATAACATCTTGATTTCTTCCTTCACTGACATTTGGAATGCATTCAATTATTTCGTTCATATTTCACCTCATTTTATATTTTACCATTCTTAGGTTTAATAGTCAATTAAAATGAAGAAAAATCTTCCCTTACTTTTAACAATCAATGCAAACAATTAGGCATTTAAATTAGCTTTTTGAAAATTAAGCAATAATGAGTATAATATTAATACATGGAGGCTTAAAGAGTTGGGTAAGAAGAGCATTGAAAAGGCAATCGAGGATGTGCTAAGGTCAAGAAAAATAAAGTATGACAAAATCAAGGAAGAAGGTCTTAATCAGTTTGTTGTCCATAACATTGGCGAGGAGATGAATATTGTTCAAGTTGATGATTTTGTCTCAGTAAAGATATCTTTGCTTGAAGAGGATGATGTTAAAAAACTTGCAAATATTCTTTACAGGCTTGGCTGGACTTATAAAAATTTCACCTACTCAAAAAAGAAGATTGAACGAATGACACTTTTTACGATAGATATTTATCCTTATGCCGACCAAACCTTTGAAAGTACAATTGATGACTTGAATACATATTTTAGAAGTATCAATCTTTCAAAATATCCTGTACAGAGCATTGAGCAATCCCCAAAGGAGTTTTTTCTAAACGAATATAAGAGTTTTCTGCAAATTCCAGAGAGTGAGAGAATTAATGCCCTTGAATCAATTCTTCAAATAAAGGAAAGATATTTTAGAAATGTTCGTTCACTTAAAACAATCAAAGAAAGGCTTGTTGAACTTAAGGAGTTTGCAATTGAGAATTCTGACGATGTCGATCTTGAAGAATTTTTCCTCCTTGACTTTGCAGCACTTTTTAGAGTGCTTGAATTGGGGCTTTTAAAGATGAGTTTGAAGGATTTCTTCGATAATTTTAGAGGAGAAATAAGAAAATGAAGATAAGTTTTATTGGTACAGGTACAATGGCAACTGCAATGATCAAGTCTATTATTGATGCAGGAATATTTGTACCACAAGATATTATGGGAAGTTTTCATAGAGAAAAGAAAGCCCAAGAAGTTAAAGAGGCTCTTCATATAAACACAACCACATCAAACACTGAGGCCGTTAAATTCGGAGATATAGTTGTGCTTTCCGTGAAGCCTCAGATTTTTGAGTCTGTTGCAAATGAAGTTAAAGATTACATTAGGGATACCCAGCTTATAATTTCGATAATGGCGGGAATTGATGTTGAAACTCTACAAAGAAATCTTCTTCACAAAAAAGTGGTTCGTTGTATGCCAAATACGCCTGCTCAGATAAGACAGGGTATGACTGTATGGACTGCTACAAAAGAGGTAGAGGATTCTGAAAAAGATGTTGTTAAACAGATTTTAACTTCAATGGGAAGCGAGATGTATGTGGAGAATGAAGTTTATGTGGATATGGCAACCGCACTTTCAGGTACAGGGCCAGCATATGTGTTTCTCTTTTTGGAATCTCTTGTAAATGCGGGAGTGCATCTTGGTTTCTCAAGGCGAGATGCAATGGAACTTGTATATAAAACAACTCTTGGGTCAGTGTTGTTTGCAATGCAGTCGGGAAAGCATACAGCAGAATTGAGGGATATGGTTACTTCTCCTGGAGGGACAACTGCTGATGCGCTTTATGAACTTGAAAAAGGGGGTTTTAGAACTGTTTTAGAAAAAGCGGTTTATTCGGCATACAAGAGGACTCTTTATCTAAAAGAGATTAACAAAAAGAAAGGGGGTTAAAAATGATTGAGTACGAAGTTAAACTTACAGCCTCACGAAAGATTCTCGAGAAGATTGAGGCTGAGATGGACTTTTTAAGTTGGTCAGTTACACGTCTTCCCCCAAAGAAGCTCATAAGCCATTATTATGACACAGATGATCTCAAACTTCTTTTTAAGAATCTTGCTTTTCGTTTGCGTGAAGAGGGTTCAAAAAAGACGCTCACATTAAAATCAAATGGGACATTTAATGCAGGAGTTTATGTAAGAGAAGAGAAAGAAATTGAGCTTGATCATGAGGATTTTTTGTCTAAAAGTTTTTTGAAAAGAAATTTTCCTGAAGTTTACGAAATTGTAAAAGATGACGAATTAAGGGAAGTAATTGAGATCGTGAATGAAAGGCATCCTATAGTTTTAAAGAAGAACAATGCTGAACTTGAACTTGATCTTGACTATTTGAATTTTGTAAAAGGCAGAAGGAAAGCAGAGTATTATGAAGTAGAGATTGAGTTAAAGAAGGGTTGTAGTGAAGATTTAATTGAATGTGCATCACTTCTTCAAAAACAATTTGATCTCAAGCAGGCATCTGCTTCAAAATATGAGTTAGGTTTGCGCTGCTTTAATGCAATCCCTGTGCCATAAATTATTTAGGAATATAAGCTTTACTATAGGGGGCTTAAGCATCGCCCCTCTTTTTGATTTCATCACTTTTAACCATTCTTTAATAGGAAGGTTACTTTTTCAAAACTAACCCCAAAGTCAAAAAACTTTTGGGTAGAACCTACTTAGTACCTCCTATTTAGAGGTGGACTTTCGATTCTCCCTCTAACTACCCCTAAAAGGAGGAGATTTCTATTAATCGAAGGGGTAAAAG
>PNIL01000001.1 GCA_002877955.1 Caldisericum exile
CTAACTTCTTTGCTTGGAAAAGGGCTCTTTCAATTACCTCTTGCATCTTTAACCTGGTTACCCAAACTGCATAAATCCACACAGTTTAGGTGCTGGGGTATTTGTAGTCCGCCTTTCAAGCTCCCCAGCCCCGGCAGGCGGAATTTGGGGAAGCCATAGCCCCTGCCCCAAGAAGCAGGGACTCACGCCGTTATGGTCTCTCCACTTGCCCTGAATTAGTAATTCCTTCAGGACAGAGAAGTCTCTTGGTACCTTCTCAGAAGAGAGCGGAGTTACCACCGCTACCTTGAGAACTCGCCAGAAATCATAGGCGCCAAAACTTGTTCCATCCAGAGGTTTTAACGCCATTTCTCGCTCACTCTCAAGGCTTTGTAAAAATTCTGCTGCTTTCTTTATTTCTTTCAAGTGTTTTTCTCTCAACTGCTTGTTTCTAACTGTTTTCTTTACATGCTCTCTTAATTCTTTTAATTCATCGATGGTTAACATATTAAGAAACTTTACATAATTATCCGGTATCCTTTCCTGCAGTCCCAACCCTCTTCTTGCTATCACATAGGCTGCTGCTACATCTTTTGTTATCATATACTGCGGTGCATATTTCAACATCCCTATGATTGAGGTATAGGAGGGATTGACTTCTTTTATTTCTATTGCTTCTCTTTTTGCCAATGTTTTTATTTTTGAAAGAAGGGATTTATAGCTAAAACTATGCCTAATTCTTCTTGATTTTCTCCCTGAAAAGTCTCCTCTTTTACCTTTTTCTTTTATTTCTAATTTTTCAATTACAATTGCTCTTCCTTTCTCTTTTGCTATTTTTACTATCTCATGAGCATAATGCCATTTAAAATATTCTCTTTTGTCTTTACTGCCGCTTGCAAGCCCTTCCATTGGTATATTTGCATAGCTTATGAGATTCCCTGTTTTATCTGTTTCTGCCCATGATATACTGTCTGGATATGCGTTTACATCTATTCCTATGACTCCTTTTTCTTTTGTTATCTTTGTTTCCGGATATTTTTCTTCAATAGCAAAATAGGCGTATACATTGCCACTTTTAAGTTTTAATTCTACAGAGTAGGGTATGTTTGATTCTGCAATTTCCTTTAAGAGTTCTTCTCTTTTCTTATTCTTTTTGTAGCCTGCTTCAGTTCTTGCATATACATATTTTCTTTCTTCTACATTTATCCTCAAAAAGGTGCCATTTTCTTTTACTTCTATTCTTGTGTTGAGATTTCCTTTCTTACTTTTATCTCCTCTTGAATAGAGATTTCCTTTCCTCCTTTCTTGCAACCTGGTTTTCAATTTTTCGTATGCCTTACCATTTATATGGTGTTTTTGAAGCTTTTCAAAAAGTTCTCTTCCTCCAAAAATGACTTTCTTAGGGTTGTTGCCTAATGCTTTAGCAGATTCTAATGTGCTTTTTGCTTTCATTACTGCATCATCTACATATCTTGAGTTTAAATTAAATATTCTCTGAAGATCTCTTTTTAATGTGTTTCTATCATGATCTTCTAAAAGTCTCTTATATGCAAACCGCATACATGACGACCATCTTCTCATTAGGTTTAATACTATTTTTTCATCTTCTTGATTTAGAAAAATGAGTTTAGCCTGTATTGTTACCACCCTTTTGCCACCATCCCATTAGCATTATATAATGTTTTACTACCAATTTCAGCTGTTTTAACCTCCTTTAGGTATAAAAGCACCATACAATATTATTACATTAAAAGCTCTTTTTTCAAATACTACTTGCCAATGCAAAATCTTTCAAATATTGCATTTAAAACATTCTCGCCTATATTTTCTCCACTTACATCACTTAATGTTTCGATTGCTTCCCTTAACTCCTCTGAAACAAGATCAAGTGTTCCTGTCTCAAGATTCTTAATTGCATTATTCACATGTGTTAGCGCCTTAGAAAGTAAATCATGCTCAACCTTATTTGAAACAAGTATTGAATCAACATCAATATTCAATAGTTTATTCTTTATTTCACCTTCAACTTCATCAATTCCCTCCCTTAATAGTGCAGATATCTCTATGATAGGCTCATTTGGGAAAAGTTTCGAAAGCTCCTCCTTTGTGAGAGCCTTTGGAAGATCACTTTTATTGAGGACAATTATACGCATTTTTCCTTCTGTAAACCTTACAAGTTCAAGGTCATCTTCTTGAAGTGGAGTTGATGCGTCAAACACAAAGAGAATTAAATCGCTTGTTTCTATGGCATGTTTACTTCTTTCAACGCCCATTTTTTCTATGATATCCTCTGATTCCCTTATCCCTGCGGTATCAATAATTTTAACAGGAAAGCCATAGAAGTTTATCATCTCTTCAATTGTATCTCTTGTTGTTCCAGGGATTTCAGAAACAATTGCACGCTCAAATTTAAGAAGCGCATTAAGAAGTGTCGATTTCCCAACATTGGGCTTCCCAACAATCGCAATGCGGACACCGTCAATAACAACTCTTGAATCTTTATATGTAGAAAGAAGTTTTTCAATACTGTCCCTTATTTCATGAAGCGATTGCCTTAAAGTTTCTTCTGGTATTTCTTCAACATCCATAGGAAAATCAATGGTTGCTTCTATATGAGAATTAACCTCAAGGATCTTGTTTCTTATGCTCATAACAGCCTTACTTAATTTACCAAAAAGTCTTGAAGAAGCAAGAAGCACGCCTTTTTCGGTTTTTGCCTCAATAAGTTCAATAACTGCATTTGCTTCAAATATATCCATTTTGCCGTTTTCAACTGCTCTTCGGGTAAATTCCCCCTTTTCAGCAAGACGCGCACCAAGGGAAATAAGGTAGTTTAAAACCATCTCAAGATTCTTTATCCCACCATGCATTGAAATTTCAACAACATCTTCACCAGTGTACGAATGAGGTTTTTTGTAATAAATCACAATCCCCGTATCAATTGGTGTTCCTTCAATAGAAATAGCCCCGTAGTATGCATAACGGGGCATCTCAATCCTTTTATTAAAAATCTTCTCTGCTAATTCAAGCGCCTTATCGCCTGAAAGCCTAATAACACCAATTCCTCCAAAACCACGAGGAGTAGAAATTGCAACAATTGTATCGCTCACTTTTTAATGTCTACAATAACGCGTCTTCTTGGCTCTTTCCCAACACTGTGAGTCCAAATATCAGGATAATTTTTAAGAGTAAGGTGTATTATACGCCTTGCCTGTGCTGACATAGGACGCAATTCCACAGGTTCTCGAAGTCTTTTTGCCTTCAACGCCGCTTCAATTGCAATAGTCTTTAACCTTTCGTATTGCTTACCCTTATAGCCCTCGATATCGAGAATGACTGTTGGAAAGTTTTTATCAACCTTATGAGCATAAACATTTACTATAAATTGGATTGCCCTCAAAACCGTGCCATCATAGCCAATGTAATGACCTTTATCTGATAGATTCCTCACATTCACATAATAGCCACCAAATTTTTTTCCTGCTTCAATTTGGGGAGATTCTCCCAGTTTCTCAAAAATATTTTTAACAAATTCAACAACAAAATCACTCATACTACTTCTCCTTTTTTTCTTTCTTAATAACCTCTTTTGGTTCCTCTAAAGCCATCTTTTTAAAGTTTTCAAGAGACCTTATGATGAGATACTGTTCAAATGTTGCAACAAGCGAGAAGGTTATCCAGTAAAGCAATACTGACGGAGGCCAACTTACAGCCCACACTGCAAATATAATGGGCAAGAAGTACATAAACATCTTCGTATTTGGATCCATTTCAGTGCCAGGTAATTGAGAAGTTTTTGATTGTAAGAACATTGAAAGAAATACAAGTGCAGGAAGAATATAGTATTTATCGGGCACATTCAAGTTAGAAAGCCAAAGGAATCTTGCGTTATTGAAGGGCGCATAGTTCATAAGCGCTCCATACAGGATAATGAGGAGTGGCCACTGTATAAGAACTGGCAAACACCCTCCATACATATTTACGCCTTTTTCTTTGTATAGTTTTACTATCTCCTGTTGCTGCTTTTGGGGATTATCTTTGTATTTTTCCTGAATCTTTTTTAGCTCTGGCTGTATTTCCTGGAGCTTTGCCGTAGATTTGAACTGATATCGCGTCAAAGGATGAGTAATGAGTTTTATAAGAATTGTAAGGACAATAATTGCAAGCCCATAATTCTTTGTTACCTTATTAATTGCCTCAATTATAAAGCGCATTGCCTTGTATAATCCACCTACAGGAACAACGTTTATCACTGCTTCCTTATCGATCGTTGTGATTTTTCCATTTGCATCTTTATAAGTTACCGCAAATTTTATGGGGTAAGGTTTAGGCTCAATTTCCGTATAACTTGTGATGTAGAAAGTAAATGTAGCATCTTTTCCTGCATCAATTACACTTGTCTTAGAAACATCCTTTATAGAAAGTTCTCTTGTAGATTTCCATAGTTCAAAAGGCTTAAGATCCTCATTTCCATTAATTGAAACAAGTTTAACTGTAACATCAAGAATTGGATCAGGTGTGTTATTTACGACTCTCAAGCCCACAGGAATATTTTCCAGAGGTCTTCCCGTTGCTACTACCTGGACAATTACTCCAGGCTCAGTTGTTTTAGGAAAAGGGCTTGTTGCACAACCTGTTAAAAATACTGAAAGCAAAAGCACAAAACCAAATACAAACAAAATCTTCTTCATCATATCCTCCTCAAGGAACAGGGTCATTCCCTCCAGGGAAGAAGGGATTACACCTTAAAACTCTCTTTATCGCTAAAAATCCGCCTTTTTTTGCACCATACTTTTCTATTGCCTCTATTGCGTATTCAGAACAAGTAGGGGTAAATCTACAGGTTGGTGGTTTAAGAGGCGATATGTATTTCCTATAAAACTTCAAAACCGAAAGTAGGAGATTCTTCATTTAATGCGCCTCCTTTGAAGCATCTATACCTTTCTTAAAACGAAAAATGATGCCCTCAAGGTCGTTGAGGACATCGGGCATTTTAAGTCCCTTAATTGTATTCTTTGCAATAAGCACAAAACTGTAATCCTCCGGTAAAATTGGTTCTAATTTCAAAAAGGCCTCTCTCATCAATCTTTTTGCACGATTTCTTTCATGCGATTTACCAATCTTTTTAGAGGCAACAAATCCAACTTTCTTTTTAACCGCATCTGAGGCAACAACCACAATGAATCTTCCATGAAATTTTTTACCGCTCTTATAGACGTTCTCAAACTCTTTTTCGTTAAGCCTTTCCCACAGCTTCACTATACCGTTATAAGTCTCTTCCTTCCGTGTGCTCTCCTTCTTGAAAGCACATTTCTTCCACTTCTTGTCTTCATTCTCGCCCTAAAGCCCTGGCTCCTTTTAATATGCTTATTGTGTGGGTTAAATGTGGTACGCATATCTCAACCTCCTAATTTAAATTTTTCTCTAAAAAATTAAGCCTAACTAATTAAATATAGCAAAAGTTTAAATAAAGTCAATAAGAAAATTTTAACCCAAGGAAGTAAGTTAAATAGCAATAACCTTAAAAATTGCCTTGATAAATCCAGAAAAACACGTTTATTTTTGAATATTTTGGATTTTTTGGAAAATTTGATATAATTGCTTCGATATGAAAAAGATAGTTAAGGTTATAACTAAAAACGAAAGCAAAGAATGGATAAGGTGTAATGGTTGTAAAAAGCTTTTATACTATGAAGAACTTATTGAAAACAAAAAGGTATGCCCTTATTGTGGTTATCACTTTAGACTTACAGCAAAAGAACGTATAGAATATCTTTTAGATAATGGAAGTTTTAAGGAACTATTCAGAAATATCAAATCAGATGATCCGCTTAATTTTGTAGATAAAGAACCATACAGAGCAAAGATTGATGAAATAGAAAAAAATGGTGGATATAGCTCTTCCATTATAACAGGGGAGGGTACGATAAACGGAATAAACGTTGCACTTGGCGTGCTTGCATTTGAATATATTGGAGGAAGCTTAGGAGCTGCAATGGGTGAAAAACTAACACGCCTTGTTTATTATGCAATAGAAAATAATCTTCCCCTCATTGTAGTTTCTGCTTCAGGTGGTGCAAGGATGCAAGAAGGAATTATCTCTTTGATGCAAATGGCAAAGTTGAGTGCTGCAATAAATGATTATAAGAAAAATGGTAAACTTTACATCTCTATACTTACAAATCCAACCTACGGCGGAACGACCGCAAGCTTTGCAATGCTTGGAGATATTATTATTGCAGAGTCAAAAGCGATGATTGGGTTTGCAGGACCAAGAGTAATTGAACAAACAACCAAAAAGAAACTCAAAGAAGATTTCCAAACAGCCGAGTTTCTCTTATCACATGGTTTTGTTGATATGGTTGTTGAAAGACAAAACCTTAAACAAGAAATTACAAAATTGTTGGAGTTTCTGCCATGAACACAAAATTTCTTCCATTTGAGAAGGATCTTGAAAAGATATATCTTGCAATGGAGAGAAACCCAAAAGATTTATCTCTTAAAGAGAGTTTTAATAAAACATTAAAAGAAATATATTCTAAATTAGAGCCATTTGATATTGTAGAGATTGCAAGACATCCTGAAAGACCTCACTCAGAAGACTATATTCAATCACTTTTCACCGATTTTGTAGAAATTCACGGTGATAGGTGCTTCGGTGACGATCCTTCCATTATCACTGGTATCGGAAAATTTAACGGAAAAGTAGTAGGTGTTTTAGGTCATAGAAAAGGACAGAATCTCAAAGAACAGTTAAGCGTAAATTTTGGTATGGCAAATCCAGAAGGATATAGAAAGGCGCTAAGGGTTGCAAAACTTATAAGCGAAAAATTCAAGGCACCAATCATCTCTTTTCTTGATACACCTGGGGCAAATCCAACAGAAGGAGCAGAAGAGAGAGGCATTGCTTCAGCGATTGCAACAAATCTAATGGAATTCTTTAATATAAGGACACCTATCATTGTTGTTGTTATAGGAGAAGGAGGAAGCGGAGGAGCCTTAGGCATAGGAATAGGAGATAGAATACTTATGCTTAAATACTCCATATACTCGGTTATTTCTCCTGAAGGGTGTGCCTCAATACTCTTTGGTAATGCAAGCAAATCAAAAGAAGCAGCAAAATCTTTAAAATTGACGGCGCAGGACTTAAAAGCACTCAATGTTATAGATGAAATTATTGAAGAGCCATACGGAGGAGCGCACCGCTTCAAAGAAGAGACCATTAAAAATGTAGGAGATGCCCTTGAAAAAAATCTTATAGAATTGGTCAAAATACCCACTGAAACACTCCTTCATATGAGAAAGGAGAAATTTTTAAAAATGGGGGTTTACCGTGAAGAATAAAGAAATTACACCAAAGGAAATTAAAGAAATTATTCAGATTGCAAAAGAAAATAAAATTAAGGAGTTTAATCTTGAATTAGAGGGACTGAAAATTTATTTCAAATTTGAGGAAGATTCTTTAAACTCTATGAATCCGCCTTCTAATACAGAAAAAACAAACAAAAAAGAGGAAGAGCCCACAACATCAAGCAATCCCAATACCTTTATAGTTAAATCGCCTCTTGTTGGTGTATTTTACAGGAAACCAAACCCCAATGCAAAGCCATATGTAGAAGTAGGCGATGTAGTAGAGAAAGGTCAAACGCTATGCATTATAGAAACGATGAAAATAATGAACGAAATACAAGCAGAAAAGAAGGGAAAAGTTTTAAGAATTTTCCCTGAAGATTCCTCTATGGTAGAAGTCGAAACTCCACTTTTTGAGTTAGAGGAGATCTATGAAGATTAGAAAAGTCCTTATTGCAAACAGAGGGGAAATTGCCTTAAGAATCATACGGGCCCTCCGTGAATTGGACATCGAACCAGTACTTGTATATGCTTACGAGGATAGAGATGCACTTCCAACTCAACTTGCCAAAACAAAAATTTGCATAGGAAAGGGAGGGGTAAAAGATTCTTATCTTAACATTCCAAATATAATGAGTGCCGCAACTCTCCTTAAGGTAGATGCCATACATCCTGGATACGGTTTTTTATCAGAAAATCCTATGTTTGCAAGAATTGTGGAAGATCACGGAATAAAATTTATCGGACCCACACCTGAAGCAATGCAACAACTTAAAAACAAGGCAAATGTAAGGAAAATAGCAAGTTCAATTGGAATACCAATACTTCCTGGGACAACAGAACCAATTGAAAACCTTGATATCGCAAAGAAGGTTGCAAAAGAAATTGGATACCCAATTATGCTTAAAGCAGCAACAGGCGGTGGAGGAAAAGGAATAAGAGTTGTAAACAATGAAGAAGAACTTGTAAGATTATTCCCAATTGCAAAAAGTGAAGCCAAAGCCTCCTTTGGAAAGGATGCCATATACATCGAAAAATATCTTGAAAACCCAAGACATATTGAAGTTCAAATTGCAGGCGATGAATATGGGAATGTTTACGCTATTGGCACAAGAGAGTGTTCCATTCAAAGAAACCATCAAAAGGTAATAGAAGAAGCACCAGCACAATTAAAAGAATCAGAAACTTTAAAGATTATGGAAGATGCAATAAAATTTGCAAAAGCGATAAAATACACAAACCTTGGAACAGTTGAATTTCTCTATTTAAATGGGCAACACTACCTTATGGAGATGAACGCAAGAATACAGGTAGAACACCCTGTAACCGAAGAGACAACAGGACTTGACCTTGTAAAAATGCAAATACAAATTGCGCAAGGAGAAAAGATCCTTTTGAAAGACATAAAAACCACAACACATGCAATTGAATTTAGAATAAATGCCGAAGATCCTTTTGATAATTTCAAACCCTCCTTTGGAAAGATCAGTAATCTTCACTTACCTTTGGGAAGAAATGTTAGAATAGACAGCCACATATTTGAGGGATACACTGTGCCACCTTTCTTTGATTCACTTCTTGCAAAATTCATTATAAAGGGAAATACAAGAGAAGAGGCACTAAAAACAGCAAAAAGAGTATTCGAGGAAGTAAGGATAGAGGGAATTAAAACAAATATACCGCTCCATAGAAAACTCCTTGAAACTGAAGAATTTACAAAAAATAAAGTCCACACTAAATTTTTAGAAGAATTTCTTAAAGAGATCAAGTTAGTTTAACTACTTTAGATTTCTACATAAGAGATATTTTCTCTATACTTTCTTAGCATATAAGGAATACCTTTTTCTTTGCGTAGATTTTTTATTACATTAAAAAGTAAAGATGAAAATGCAATAGGGTGTGTTCTCTTATTATCCTTTATTGGGATAGAGATAAGATTCCCTTTTTGAATTGCATAAATTAACTTTTCTAAAACATCAGGGGTTAAAGACGGACGATTTGCGAATATTAAAACTGCACCTATTGAATAAGGAGAAACAGCCCTAATACCACATTTAACTGAAGAAAAAACAGGGTTTTCCAAAGCATCAGAGATATTAACTTTATAAAAAGACTTAGGGAAGACCCTTTGAAGTTCATCTAAATCCTTCTCATTAGAAACAACGATGACAATATCCAATATGTATTTTTGTTTAAGAGATTCAATAACTGAGATAATATCTTTAATTTTCTTCGAAGAAAAATCTTTTGCGGCAAGTATAATAAAGGAAATACAAGGCCGTTTGGGTAGAAATTCAAACTCAAAAAACGGGACTCCTTTGAGTTTAAAGACCTTCTTTCTACCGAATAACTCTATAACAAACTCATCATTTATCTTTATTTTCATCAAGGTATTTTTTCAAAAGTTCCTTATCTTGCAAAATCTCATAAGCCTCTTTAAGGGCTTCAAAGGTTTCATAATCAATCAAAACTGAGACAATTTTGCTCTTTCTTATAACGGCATAAACTTCTCCTTTTTCAACATCATCAAGTACTTTTAAAAGGTTTTCCTTCAATTTTGATGCAGAAATTGAAATAATCAAAAACACCTCCTAATAAACTGCATTATACAGAGCATTCTTCACGCGCTCAATAATTTCTTTTCTATTATCATATATATCGTTTGTTATCTTTATCTTTGGAAAGTGCCAATTTGCATAGAATTCTTTGTATCTTTTATCAAGACTTTCAAGGTATTCTCGAGGAATTTTTTCAAAATCACGACCTCTTTTTGCGATGTTTCTCAAAAGCTCATCAACAGTTTTTTCAAGGTAGATAAGAAGATTTGGTGTTGGTAAATGAGTCACCATAAGATTGTAAAGTTTATCGTAAACAGTCCATTCCTCTTTTGTCATTAAGCCCTCTTCATATAGCGATTTTGCAAAAACCTCTCTATCTTCGTATATGGACCTATCCAAAACTGCTGGGATTTTTGATAATAACATGTGATGGACGATTTGCTCATAACGAAGCGCAAGGAAGTTAATTTGAGTTGCAAAGGCCCATCTCTTCATATCTTGGTAGTAATCTTTTAAAAAGAGATTCGAATGGAAATCTTCAAAATAAACCGAGAACCCAAGATCCTCTGAAATAATCTGCGCTAATGAAGTTTTACCTGCACCAATGTTTCCTGAAATTACAATATACATAGTTTCACCCCTTTAAAATGTTATTTGCAATTATTAGTTTTTGAATTTCATTTGTGCCTTCAACAATCTCATACATTTTTGCCTCTCTATAGAGTCTCTCCACAGTATAACCTTTCACATAGCCGTAGCCACCAAAGATCTGTGTTGCAAGACGTGTCACATCCACTGCAGATTTTGTTGCATAGTATTTTGCAATTGAAGAATAAAGCCCTAAGTCGGGTGAGTTTGAATCCTTCTTCCTTGCGGCAGTTAAAACAATCTCACGCGAAGTTTCTAAAAGAGTTTTCATCTCGGCCAAATATGATTGTATAATTTGATAGTTTGAAATTGGTTGTCCTCCTTGTGTTCGCTCTTTTGCATATTTTATCGATTCGTGAAGTGCTCTTTCCATAAGCCCCACTGCCCCTGCAGAAGTTAGAATTCGCCCAAGCTCAAGTGTCTTCATTGCAACAATAAAACCGAGATTTGCTCTTCCTATTAGGTTTTCCTTTGGAACTTTTACATCTTTTAAGACAAGTGCTGCATTTGGTAAGTATGGAAGCGCCATTTTTTCTTCCTTATGCCCCACAGCAAGCCCTTCTGAATCTCCTTCAACTACAAATGCAGAGATTCCTCTTGCCCCACTTTCTGGATTTGTCTTTGCAAAAATCACATAGAGATTTGCAAGTCCTGCATTTGTTACAAATGCCTTTGTGCCATTCAAAATATAATAATCGCCATTAAGAAATGCGGTAGTCTTTATTGAAGATGGGTCAGAGCCTGCATGAGGTTCTGTAAGAGAAAATGCTCCAATTAATCTTCCTTTGTTAAGTTGTGAAAGATATTTTTGCTTAAGGGTATCAGACCCGAAAAGAAAAATTGACAAACTTGCAAGTTGATGTGCCCCAATAATCATTGAAATCGTGCTTGTATAAGAGGATAGAATAATTGATGATTTTACAGCTTCCTCAAAGGTTAGCCCAACGCCTCCATACTCTCTTGGAAAACTTACACCAAAAAAACCAAGCTCTCCCAGTTTTGAAAGTGTTTCAGGAATATAAAGTCCATTTTCCTCTATATCCTTCTCTTTTGGTCTTATAAGTTCCTCACAAACTTCCCTTGTAAGTTCTTCAATCTTTTCCATAACCACTCCCATTTTTCCAAATTATACAATAATTAGAAAAATATAGAAAACCCAATTTAAGAAGAAATTGAAGCGCTCAATACCAAAAAATACACCCAAAAATTGTCAATCCGAGGAACAAAGTGAC
>PNIL01000040.1 GCA_002877955.1 Caldisericum exile
AAGAAAATATATGGGAGTTTGTAGACTTCATTGACAAAAGAAAAAGTTGGGATAAAGGAAGGTATGCTATATACCTCAAGTCCTTCGTAAACGATGAAGGAGAAACAGGGCTTTCCAACGCATCGGAGGAAGACATGATAATCTATACAAATCTTGGTATTGACGAAGAACTCAATGATATCTTCATTAAAGTTAGGAAAGGAAGAATACTTTATGGGAAAAAAATCATTGAATCATACCATGATAGAGGTAATGATGAACTTGTGAACAGGGCATTGAAAGAGTTTGGGACAGAAGAGATGCCTTTCAAGAGATTTCTTCCAAATGCAGCATTCTTACTCCTCTGTAACCTGCAATCTTTATGAGCAGGTTCCTATTCAATAGTCAAGTCAAACTTTCTCTACGAATCATTCAAAAGAGATGTAGCAAAGGGTATTATTGATGTGAAAAGCTATCCCACAACCGTGAGGAGGATACTCATCGACAATGCAAATAAGATTATCCACACAGGAAGAAGAATCATTCTCAAAGTCTCTCAGTATATTTATGAGAGGCTGAGTGTATCACTACTTTGGAAAAGACGCAATAATCAACCTGTTATTGCATAAAGACAGGTTAATCAATTCCATAAGCTTTCCTCCCCAAAACATTAGGGGCAGGGTAACTATGCTTAAAATGCATAAAACATAGTAAAATTGCTTAAATTGAGAGGTTTCAAATTACATTAAGCATAATAAAATACAAAGACAGAAAATAATATAGTAAAAAAACTTGCAATTTTTTCAAAAAAGTACCAAAGTTTTTTAGAGTGATAAAAAATCGCTCAATTTAGGTGTTAAAAAGGAGGTTTTATATGGATTTGCCAGAATTTGCCATGTTTTTTCAACCCACCATAATTATTTTTGGTAAAGGCGTTGCTTCAGATTTTTCAAACGAATTATCTGAGTTAAAAATTGCTCGTCCATTTATAGTTGCAGACAAGGTTATACGAGAACTTGGCCTTTTAGATTATGTTTTGAAGGGTCTAACTTCAGGAGGTTTTGAAATTGCAGGTATATTTGATGAAGTGCCCCAAGACTCATCCACAAGTGTTGTTGTAAAAATTGCCAAAGCATTTACTGAAACCAATGCTGATGCTTTTGTTGCTATTGGTGGTGGTAGTGTTATAGATTCAGCAAAAGGAGCAAACATTATCGCAAAAATGGGTGGTGACCTTGTCAAAGACTACTCAGGTTCAGGAATTCTCACAAAGCATTTATTTCCACTTGTTGTCATTCCAACAACAGCGGGTACAGGTTCTGAAGTTACTAATGCAGCTGTTATCTACGATGAGGAAAGCAAAACGAAACTTGAATTTATTGACAGATTTATCACTCCAGATCTTGCTGTGTTGGATCCCAATATGACAAAGACTCTCCCACCTAAGGTTACTGCATTTTCAGGAATTGATGCCTTGACACATGCAATTGAAGCATTTGTTGATATCGATGCGACTACTTTTTCAGACATGTTTGCAAAAGAGGCAATTTCGATTATCACTTCCCACCTTGAAAACGCTTGCAAAAATGGTGATGACCTTGAGGAGAGAGGTTGGATGTCGATTGGTGCAACACTTGCGGGAATCGCTTTTTCACATTCGGAGTGTGGCATCGTCCATGGTATTGCACACGCTCTTGGTGCTGTAAATAGAGTACCACATGGAATTGCAAATGCGATAATATTGACATATGGTATGGAGTATAATCTCGAGGCACGTCCCGAAAAATTCGATGAACTTTCCAAAATTCTAGGGGTGTATGATAAACATCTTTCAATTTTGGAAAATGGAAAGCGTGCGATAGAGAAAATAAAAGAGTTTGAGGAAAGAGTTTCTAAGGTTTCAGGGCTTCCATTAAAATTAAGAGATGTTGGTGTAAAGAAAGAAGATTTTGCTCTTATTAAAGAAAAAGCTCTTCAAGATGGAACTGTCATTTATAATCCAAGAGAAGTAACTGGTGATGGAGTATTAGAAATTTTAAATGAAGCATTTTAAAAGGAGGCAAAAATGGTGTTTAGGGATCCAGAAGAACTAAAGCAAGTGCTTGGTGGCTTTTTTGAAAAGGTCTCTCAAGACAAGGAATTTGCAAAGAAGTTTGCGCAGTCAAAGATTCTTATTCGTTTTAACTATTCGGAGCCTGAACTTTCCATTACTCTTGATATGACTGATGGTGAAAACATAATTGTAACTTACAACGACAAGGAAAAGCGATCCGAAGTAGACATGGATATGAAGGCGGATATTGCTCATAAGTTCTGGCTTGGGAAATTGAACCTTACTATGGCGATCACAAGGAAGATGATGATAGTAAGGGGTCCTGTGCCACGTGTCCTTGCTTTTATTCCAGTACTTGCACCTACTTATCAGATGTACAAAGACTATCTCAAGGAGATTGGAAGAGAAGACCTAATTGAGGTGGGCTGATGTACGGGTATAAAGGAAGAATCCTCTATGTTAATTTGACTTCAAAGAAAGTCGAGGTTACAAACGTTTCTGATGATTTTTACGGAGAGTATCTTGGAGGCTCAGGAGTTGCTGCAAAAATCTTCCTTGATCATTACAAAAAGGGCTTAACTTACGATTCTGAGTATAATCCTATAATTATCATGACTGGACCAATGGCGGGAACTCCAACACCATCGGTTTCACGTTTTATAATTTCATCTCTTTCACCTTTGACAGGTATTTGGGGCGAGTCAAACTGTGGTGGTTTCTTTGCAAGTTACTTGAAATTTGCATCTTTTGATGGGATTGTAATTACAGGAAAAAGCGAAAATCCAGTTTACCTATTTGCATCAAAAGGAAAAGCAGAGATAAGGGATGCATCTAAATTATGGGGGCTTGACACTTATAAAACAGAAGAATTCCTAAAGAAAGAAAACGGCAAAGACGTAGAAGTTATATCAATTGGCCCTGCTGGAGAGAATCTTGTGCCTTATGCCTCTGTCGTTAATAGAAGAGGCCACCTTGCAGGGAGAACAGGAATGGGGGTAGTTTTCGGGAGTAAAAAACTCAAAGCTGTTGTCGTTCAAGGCAATGAACCTGTCCAAATTGCAAAGCCATCGAAATACAAAGAATACTTAAAAGAGATATTTGAAGTTTATAAAGAAAACCCAACAATGGCTGCACTTAAAGATTCTGGGAGTAACTCTTCTTATGATTTGAGTTTGCAAACAGGGGATCTTCCACTTAGGAATTGGAGCAAAGGGGTCTGGCCTGAGGGAGACTTTCTTGGAAGTGTGAAATACAAAGATAAAATTCTCGTAGGAATTGAGACATGCTATTCTTGTCCAGTTGCATGTAAAAGGGTTGTTGAAATAAAGGATGGTCCATATAAGATAGAGAAAGGCCCAGGACCTGAGTATGAGACAGTTGGTGAGTTTGGTGGCATGCTTCAAATTGCCGATATCGAGTTTATCGCTTATGTGAATGATATTGCAAATAGAATGGGTTTTGACACAATAACAGCAGGTTCAACAATTGCGTTCCTTGGAGATCTTCACGAAAATGGAGTTATTGATAAATCTTTCCTTCACGGTGTTGATTTAAAATTTGGCGATAAAGACGCCGTTTTGCAAACAGTGAAAAGCATTGCAGATAGGACCGGAATTGGAGAACTTGTGAGTTTAGGGAGCGAACGCATCGCAAACCTCATAGGCGAAAAAGCGAAAGACTATATTACAACAGTTAAGGGTCTTGAAGCACCAATGCATGATCCAAGAGGAAATTTTGCGTTAGCACTTGGATACGGGTTGTCGGTTAGAGGTGCCTGCCACGTTTCTTCTCTTGTATTTCCTGTTTCTTCCGGTTTTATGTATTTCCCTGAGATTCCAGAACTTACCGATTTTGGAGATCCTTGTTCCGAGAAACTTAAACCTGAACTTGCAGTTAAGGCAGAAGACTTTGGCATGTTTTTCAACCATTCTGCAATATGGTGTATCTTTGGAGGTGCCGCATTGAATGCAACACAAGTAGTTACATTATTTAATCTTGTGACAGGCTTTGATTACTCACTCGAAGATATATTGAAGCGAGGTGAGAAAATATGGTATCTCAAGAGAGGCGTTGATAACTTGTTTGGTATAGAATCAAAAGACGACAGATTACCTAAGAAGCTTAAAACACCTCTTTCTGAAGGATTTACTCAAGACCTTGCACCTAACGATGAGAAAATGCTATCAAAATACTACAAGTTACGAGATATTGATTCGATTACAGGGAAACCATCGAAAGAAAAACTTGTTTCCATTGGCTTAAGTGACCTTTTGCAACTCCTTTATGAAGGTTAAAACTTAATCTGTTTTATTGTTTATGTTTATGTAATGCCTGTATTGGGTAGTTCGTGCAGGCTTTCAAAATTCATTATATCTCTGAGTTGAAAGCTAATTTTGCGAAGTCTTTTTAGTTATGAATTAAGTCTCGGAGTCAAACAAAATCTTAATTATTTGACATGTTCTTTATAAATTTATCAGTCCATATTTCAGGATTTAAATAATAATCCGTATAAGAAATGAATGCTTTCATTGCACCTCTGTCAGGATCAAAAATCACAACCTGTTTTCTCTATCGTAAAAACATGTTCCATATAGTTCACCGTAACGCTTTTTTGAATAGTTAACCAAACGAATATCCTTACGTCCTCAACAGGTATATCGCTACGATCAAGCTCAAAAGTTTTACTTGTTACATTTTCTGTATCCCTGAGTGTATAGTTATTGTACCATTGCAATCTATTGCTGTAATATATTTCGCCAGTTTTGTAGTTCATAATATCTACACCATCAACTCTAACAACTGTGTTTTCGACACTATGTCCACCTATTACAACGGATATCGCAAAATTTGTTGGAATTGATTTTACAAAATCCTTTGCAGAATCAAAAGGATGATCCCAATTCCAAGAAGGAAACTCAACTAAATCCTCAAGCGACTGTTTCCATGTTAACACCTCTGAGCTTTATCCAAGGACCAATCTTTTCATCATCTGAAGTCCAAGCCTCTTTTAGATCTTTTGCTCCTTTAATGATTTCTTTCGTTAAGTCGATTCCGTCTTTATGTTCCTCATAGGATTTATATATTGTTTTTCCTGTTTTTTTCCACCAAGAAAGATTTGCGTCACTTTTTTACCCATTGCTTTTGGAAGTTCTTCTCTTTTGCTCCTGTCAAATCTTCGCCTTCCACATCAAGTTGTACCTTACCTTTTGTAACGTGAGTTTCATATGTTCCGCCCCAAGTCGTAACAGTAAATGCTTCGAGTTACCTTGATATATCCCAATATCGCGCTGGCACTTGTATCGCATAATTCCCGAACTAAACATAAATTGTTGTTCCTCCGAGATCCAAGAAACCAGGCCACCCTGCTTTTATTATCCAGGAAGTAAATCCATTTATTATTGATCTTTCGGCAAGTTTACCTCTTTCAGGAATTAACTCGATTACGGTTGAATTTACCTCTCCTCCAGTTAGAGAAAAGCTTTCAGTGACTGTCAAATCTCCATTTTTAGCCTTGATTCGGAATATCCAGTGGGTTTGACTGATAATTCGAGGGGTCCAAATTCGCCTTTGCTATTTGTATATCCCTCAAACACTGTTTCTTTTTTGTTCTTTCTTATTATAATCTTTGCATTGTTTACGCCTTCGAAACTCTTTTGAATAACTTTCCCCGATAAAATTGCTGTTGTTACTTCTTTTAATGTTATCGTTATGGTTTTTTCTTTACCGAGTTCTGCATAGTAAACTGTAGGAAGTATTGCTTGATATCCTACTTTCTTAAACGCGATTCTATTAGAGCCTTTAGGAATATTAAATATTACTTCTCCTTTTTCGTCTTGTGTAATTATTTTCAATCTCCCATGGTTATTCATCCTCAATCCTGCATTCACAATCGGTTTTGTCCGTGTAGTTTCTATTCCAATCGAAACGTCATTGTAGCCATCTTTTTTTGAATGTAATTATTCCTTTGCTAAATTCCACGTTTTCAATTGTAAAAATCCCCCTTTATCATTATAAGTTTCAACTTCTTGAAATGAAACTTATACTTCTTTAAGACCTACGGTATACCATGTGGGATCCGTTACGCCACTCCCACCTGTTAATCTTCCGAATACTACACCTTTCTGAAGAACTTCCAATATAAACTTTTCTGTATAATTTTTTGTTGAAGTCTGTATTGAGTTTGTCGTTAGAAAAACCTCTATATCAATTTTATCTTTTGTAAGTGTTTCGCTTACATTATAAATCTTTGCGAAACTTACCCTTTCAAATGGTTGAATATTACCAAGGTTTAATGATCCTATGTCAGTCTTATCAACTTTGAATCTTGCAATTACATTATTTGCAGTTTGCCCTCCTCTATTATAAGCCACACCATGTATCAGTAATGGTGATCCACAAATTGCCTTTTTTGGATTAGTTTTAAACGAAGCCTTTTCTATGAGTATATCGGCATAAACTGGTTGTCCCCCTTTTAGAATTACTTGCTCTCCGAAGGGTCCGTTCTCCTTAAATGGTTGAAGTATAAAATTATCTCTGTTTTTGCCTAGGAAAAGAAGGTTTGGTGTACCATCAATGTTAACAAACTCTGTATAGCAATGTTCTAAATTAGAATTGCGGATTCCTTGTGGATATTTTTATTTCCAAGTAACGCTATATTTCCCAGAATTTAAATCCGCAATGTATAGATTTTCATACTGACTTTCAGAAAATACAAAAAATAAGTTTTTTATCATTAACGGCTAAGGATAAGTCTAATATTTCATAAAAGTTGGCATTCGATATAAACTTGGTATTGAATATTGCTTTACCAGCATCATTTATTGAAGCAATGTAGAAGTCTCTTTTACTTGAATCATAAACTGCTTAAACAATAAAAACCGAGTTTTTAGATTCATAAAATACAAGATCAATAGGATATTGTTTTTTTGCCTTCAATAGAGTTTGTTGTAAATAGAACTTTCGACAATATAGGGATCGTTGTTCTGCTTAATTCAAGTATGCCAATTCGACCACCGTCTCTCCTTATTTTATTTTCAGGAGGAAAAAAGAAGTAATCCAAATTTTCTCTTCTTCATCTGTGGCAAGAAAAGTATTGTCTTTTCTTTTTTTGCAAAGGTTGGACGTCCTATTGGATCGAGATTTTTGTTATAGGTTGCAAGATATACACCTTCGTCATTTTCAAAAGCAATGATAATGTTATCCTTTACCTTCACAGCATCAAGAACTTCAGCATCGTCGTATAGGTTCTTAATGGACCTCTACCAGTTAAGTTTGCCTTCCCCGAACGAGGGAGTGTTTACTTGGTTTCCGTTCTTATTATACCGTTCCCAAGCTATCCATCTTGAGCCACCCCCGCTATAAAGCAAAACAAGTTCATCTTTATTTTCAACAAAGGAAAAATCTATAAGATGATTTTTTACTCCGAAAGGTGTAACTCCTCCAATTGTCTGGTCCAAAATTTCAACATCATTAAGTGTGCTTAAATCGGTTATTGATAAGGTAGAATCATTTTTACTAATATTCAAAAGTTTTACTTTTACGGCGCTTTTTCCGTCTTTATCAATATCCACATCCTTTAACAATTTTTTAGTAAATATTTCTGTCTCATTGAACCATTTTCAAAAACAAAGTTTACGGTATTTCCTTTTGCTTCGGCAAGCGTTACTTTGCAAGTTTTGCCTTTATAGGCAAATGTTGCTGACGAGTTCTTGTTTATTTTGATTAGTATTTCATTGGTGCTTGTCGTCCATTCTTTTTTGCAACCCAATACATTTGTAACGATAGCAATAAGAATTATTAAAGCAATGATTTTTTCTTAATTTCCTCCAACAAAATTATAGGATTTTTTTAAAATTAAAAATATGCTTGACATTTAATGAAAAAAACTTTAAAATAGATTATATACATAAAAAGGAAGGGGTAATGAAAAACTTAAAAAGTAGCATTTTTTTATAATTACTTCTATTTTCTTTTTGAGTGCGATTCCTCATTCTTCGCTTTTTGCTATCGGGACTAATGTTCCAAATGCCTGTTAATTATTGTGCGTATGCTTTTCAGCAAAATGTAACTATAGCCTTGCAAATATTATGTCCGAGGTTTTTCGTGTTATATAGAGATAAAAGAGTATCAGAGTGGCGTTTGGAATAAAATTGGCAACTTCTCGGAAAGACAATTCTCTAGATGAGTCAGGTTTTATTATTGATAGAAGAGAAGAATCGGACACTTTTGCTAAAATCGCAATAGTTTCCTCGTGTGTTAATACATTTGATGATTTAATGGTATCTCCTTTAAAGATGTATACTTATAGAACAAGATCTTTTAACGCTTTTGTTAGTTCAACATATACTGACGGAGCTTCTGTTTCAACTCCTGCCTGTTGCGTACTTTCAAATCCTCCTTTTACTTTGGAGATAAAACTTGTTTCTTAGGCGGAGGTTCATATTAGTTGGAATGACAATTCTAACGATGAAGACTTTTTCATTCTTGAAAGAAAAACTGAAGGTGACTTCTACGGTGTTGTAAAAGTATTCCTGCAAATACTATTGATACAAATGATACAGGTCTTATACCTGGAACAAAATACTACTATAGAATTAGAGCTCATAATTCTTTGGTTTCCCTGATTATCCAAACGAAGTTTCTATAGAAGTACCCTCTTAAACTTCAGAATCAGAAGCCTTCCGAATTAACCATAACTCAATCATCTTGTATTGAATTTAACTCAATTGGAAGTATAATTCAGTTATCGAAGAGAGTTTTATTCTTGAAATGAAAATTGAAGGATAAGCATATGAGGTAATCTCAAGTTCTATTGCGCCAAATTCCACTTAACACAAGGACAATACAGTTGTGTAAAGTAAAAGATATTACTACAGGAGTAAAGCAAGGAATAGCAACCGTGATTATTCAAATGAGGTTAGCGTTGTTCCAACACTTTGTGGTCATCCGCCTAATGCGTATTCTAACCAAATTTTGGAATTAATTTCCTTAACTGAGATTAAGATTAGATTTCAGGATAACTCATATAATGAAGATGGTTTTAAGGTCGAGCATAAGGAACCTGGAGACCCTATCAATTGATTGTGGTATTAACACACAATTCAACATTATGCCGAGATTCTAACCTAAAACAGAACACGATCTATTATTACTGAGTAAGTACCTACAATGCGAATGTAGTTTCTCCTTACTCCAATGAAGCAAACGTAAACACACCAAACGAAACAACCACATCAAATAATCCTTCGAACCTAATTGCATCAACAATCTCTCAAAACGAAATAAGGCTTGCTTTCAATGGTACTTCTGGTAACGAAGATACTTTTAAGTTGGAGAGAAAAATTTCTGGAGGAAGTTACATAGAAATAGCAGTTTTCCTACTGACGGAACGGTTTTAGTAATAAAGGCTTACGGCCAAATACAACTTATTATAGAATTAGAGCCTGTAACTTGAAGGGCTATTCTGAATATTCCAATTAAGCAAATGCAACTACCTTGCAGGAGATTTATAAAATTGTAATTCTTACATTTATAAAGACTACTTTCTATGTCAATGGTACATCGAAAAACATGGACGGTAGTACCAACTATAAAAGTATAGAGAATACTTCTTCCTATAAGGGATTTTGTTGAAGCATCAGGTGCAAATATCATTTGGGATGTAAACGAAAAGGAGGTAACTACGACATTAAAAGAGACTACAATTAGACTCTGGATCGACAAGAATACAGAAAAGTAAATGGAAAATATAAAACATTGATTCAACAAATACAAAAGTTATACCAGTAATTATTCCACCTGAAAGAACCATGCTTCCTATAAGATTTATAGCGGAGAATCTTGGATGTTGGGTTCATTGGAATTGAGATCTAAGATAACTTAGGGTAAGCTTCCGGGGTATGTAATTTTCATAAAGTTGATTTTTTAGAAATGATGTATAATTTAATCAGGAGGTGATATATGAAAAAAAAGTGTATGATTTTCATTTTGGTTCTAACTTTATTAATTGGTTTTTTTGTGGCTAAAGAAGACACAAAAGGGGGCAAGTATGATTTTATTGGCGTTAATTCGGGGCTTCCATCCATTAACCATAGTGCGATTGCTATAAGTCCTGTTAATCCAAATTTAATTTACATTGGTACAAAAATTGGCTTATATGCTTCTGATGATGGCGGAGAATCTTTTTGGCAAAGAACAATTGATCCTTCTCAAGAAGAGGTTTGGGTCAAGGCCGTATGCCCAAGTCCTATTGAGGAAAAAACAGTTTTCATTGGAACATATGGGAAAGGATTACTTGTATCAAAAGATGGTGGCTTTTCTTGGGAATCCATGAATACCGGTTTAACTTCACAAGACATTGAAACTATTGCAATTGACCCAAAGAATACAAAAATAATGTATGTCGGAACTTATGGCTCCGGTATTTTCAAATCAACCAATGGAGGGAAAAGTTTCTCATTAAAGAGTAAGGATCTCCCTACTTTAAGAATAAAAAAAATAGTGTTGAGCCCTCAAGATACCAATATTGTCTATGTAGTGCTTTATGATAACGCTGGCATCTTCAGATCCGACGATGGCGGAAATAACTGGATTGAAATCAATAACGGTATATCTGGTTCGGACAAAGATATTTCATCCTTTGCTATTGACTCTATAAACGATGGTACAATTTATGCTGGGACTCACACTTATGGAAAATTATTAAAGTCAAACGATTATGGTGAAACGTGGAAGCAGGTTAATAACAAATTTACTGAATCTTTTATAAGTGATATTGTTGTTGATTTTAAAAACTCAAACTTAATTTATGTTGCAACTGGGGAAGGATTGTTTAAATCCGAAAATGGCGGAGTTGTTTTCAAGAAGAGCAGCAATGGTTTACCTAATTCATACCTTACTCACCTTTTAATAAATCCTAAAGATCAAAACGTGCTTTTCACAAGTACATTCGATGCTGGTTTATATAAGTCAACAGACGCTGGAAAAAACTGGATTTCTAAAAATAAAGGTCTTCCATATTATTCTATTGAGATGTTAAAATTTAACCCAAAAGACTCATCGCTAATACTTGCAACTGATAATGGCTTATATCTTTCAAAAGATAGACAAGTATTTTCAAGGGTTGGACCGGAAGGAGTATTTTTTACATGTATATCCTTCGATCCTTCTGATTCAAATTATGTCTATGCTGGCACTTATTATAAAGGGTTATATAAGTCTGATGATGGTGGAAACACCTGGAGGAAACTCTCTACTGCTTTTGATAATTTCGATCTTTGGGACATCGAGGTCGATCCTAAAGATTACAAAATCATTTATGTTGCAACCTATAATAACGGAGTTTACAAATCTACTGACATGGGAAATAGTTTCAAGCAGATTAATTCAGGTTTAAAGAGTAAAGACGTGTATGCACTTGCAATAGATCCAACAAATACTCAAACTATATATGCTGCGACCGCCCTTGGGGCATTTAAGAGCACTAACGGTGGGGCAATATGGAGTGAAATCAACAAAGGAATTTTAAATCTTTTCCTTTACGATATAGAGGT
>PNIL01000046.1 GCA_002877955.1 Caldisericum exile
GATATCTCGCTTCGCTCGATATGACAATTATTTTGAGGGGGCACCAAATATCCCCCGAATAATAATTTTTCCTTGGGAGTAAGTTAGAAAGGGGTTTGCGATCTTTCATCGAAATACTTTATTGCTTCAATCATAAGTTTCTTGAATTTAGGAAGATCTAAGTCAAGTGCAACAAAAGCGTTAGGTTCTTTCTTTAAGACGTTGTAGTAATCTACAACTGTTTGTCCTGATGTGAATTCTCCCTTTGTTTCAATATCAACATGAAGGTGTTTTACTTTAAGAATTGTCGGATCAATTAGATATGAAACTGCTAATGCATCGTGGATTGGAGCACCATCAAAACCAAAAAATTCTTTATTTGTTGTTGCAAAAAATCTTAGGAGTGGAGCAATTACACTCGAAACAGGTCCTTTAAAACTCTCAATATAATCAATGTCTTCAAAAGTTAAGAGGGCACGGTTTGTTACATCAAGACCAACCATTACAGTTGGAATACCACTTTCAAATACAATCTTTGCAGCCTCAGGGTCAACATAAATATTAAATTCAGCACCTGGCGTAAAGTTTGAATCATGAAATGCGCCACCCATAAGAACTATCTTTTCAATTTTGTCTTTGATTTTCGGCTCCTTCAAAAGCGCAACAGCAATGTTTGTCAAAGGTCCTGTTGGGACAAGATAAATCTTTTCGTTTGAGTTCATTATAGTCTCAATAATGAAGTCAATTGCGTGTTTGTGTGTCTCGTTTCCCTTTGGTTCAGGAAGGTTTGCTCCATCAAGCCCAGAAACCCCATGGATTTGAGGTGCTGTAACAAGCTCTCTTAAAATTGGTTTGTCAAATCCTCTCGAAACTTTGACATCAGTTCTTCCAATAAGATTTAACACCCTTAAAGCATTAGTGTATGTCTTTTCGCCTGTTTGATTTCCTGCAACAGTTGTGATTCCCAAAACTTCAAGCTCCTTATTTGAAAGCGCAAGGATTATTGCAAGCATGTCGTCGTGTCCTGGATCACAGTCCAGTATAATCTTTTTCATTCCTCACCTACCTCCTTTTCTTTTACAGATCTTGCCGAATAAATTGTTAGTACCAAAACTGTCACGATGTATGGTATTACCTGAATTATCTCAGATGGGATATTTATTGGTGCAAGGAAGTTTGCAAGGGCATAAACAATTCCAAAGAGAAGCGATCCTAAAAAGGTTCCTAAAGGCATATTTCCGCCAATAGAAGATGCTGCGATTGCAATAAAACCACGCCCTGCAGTCATATCACGCCCAAACCAAGAGACATACCCCATCGAAAGATAAAGTCCGCCCAGTGCACCAAAAACTCCTGAAAGAATTAATGCGTAAAGTTTAATTCTTACAACATTTATGCCAACCGAACTTGCTGCATCTGGGTTAAGTCCGACGGCTCTTATTTTAAGCCCCAATGGTGTATGAAACACAATTACATAGTAGATAATGACAGAAAGAAATGCAATATAGACAAGTATATTTTGATTGTCTAAGATTCCCCCTAAAATGGGGATCTTGGAGAGTAAGCCTAATTTTATTGTTGGAAATACAAGGCTTTTAAGAGAGCTTGAAACTCCTTTATCATGCGCAAAGATGTAAAGTAGAAATACAGTTATTCCTGATGCAAACAAATTCAAGGCAATTGCTGCAAGAATGATATCTGCCTTCAATTTAAGGCTGAAATAACCAAGTATCAATGCAATAAGAACGCCTGCCGAGATTCCTGCAATAAGCGAAAGCCAAAGATTTTGAGTAAATGCTGATACAATAACCCCTGTAAATGCAGATACAAGCATTATTCCTTCAAGAGCAATGTTTGTTGAACCAGATAGTGATGAAATTGCAACACCCAAGGCAGGAAATATAATTGGAGTTGCAACTCTTAAAACTGAAAAAAGGAAAGATGTTGAGAATATACTTTTAAGAAGAGGATTCATTTTTAAAAGCCTCCTTTTCTGCTTCTCTAACTGTAATTCTATACTTGACATTTTCCAAAAATGCCTCTGCTGTTATAAGAAGGATTATAATTGCTTCAATGACGCTTATTAGTTCATATGGGACATCCGAAAGAAGATTTAATACCTGTCCTCCAATTCTTAAATATGCAAGGAAAAATGCCGCAAACATTATAAGGATTGGGTTATTGTGTCCGATAATTGCAACTACAACTCCATCCCATCCATATCCAGGAAGCGATTGCCATAAGAATCTTCTGTGTATTCCCATTACTTCTGCCATTCCTCCGATACCTGCAAAAATTCCTCCAATAAGAGACGATAGAACTATTACTTTAAAAACATTTATTCCACTATACTTTGCAAAATGAAAGTTAAAGCCAACCATTCTAATCTCATAGCCAAGTGTTGTATGATACAGGAAATAGTATGCAATAAAAACCGATGCAATAGCAATTAAAAAACCTATATGTATCCTTGTATTAGGAATAAATTGCTTTAAAAATAGAGTTTCTGGAAGTCTATAGGATGTAAGATATCCTGCAGCTTTATCTCTAAAGTGATAGTTAATAAGGTATATGGAAATGAAATAGGCAATGTAATTGAGCATTAATGTTAATACAACCATATTTGCTCTGTATTTTGCTTTTAGGTATCCTGGAATAAATCCCCAAAAGGCCCCCATAAGACCTGCAAATGTAAGCACAACTAAGATGTAAATAAATCCAGGTAAGTTGAGTCCTTGTATAATTAAAGCAAAGGCCGTCCCAAATGCAGCACTTATGAAAAATGTCCCCTCGGCCCCAACGTTAAATTGTTGTGCCTGGAAAGGAATAGCAATTGCAATACCGCAAAAAATAATTGGTGTTGCAAGTTCAACGATATTACCAATTCTACTTATAGATCCAAATGGTCCAAGGAAAAGGTATCCTAAGGCAGCAATTGAGTCTTTTGAAACAAGAAAAATTAAGGAAACGCTTATTATAAAGCCAATGAGGATTGCAATAATAGTTCTAATCAAGTTAAAATATTTTAGAATAAACTTTTCCATCATTCACCTCTTTTTAAGCCAAGCATGTATGGACCTAAATCAACTCCAGTAAGTCCTTCTACCTTGTCAAAGGACTTCACAATTTCTCCATTGTAAATAACAAGTATCCTCGTTGAAAGTTTTAATATTTCATCGAGATCAGCAGATACAAGCAAAACAGCGCAACCTGAATCCCTTGCGTCTTTTATAAAATTATGAACCAACTCTTCACTTCCAACATCAATTCCTCTAACTGGTTGCGATGCTATTATTACTTTTGGATTACTTGAGAGCTCTCGTGCAACAACCACCTTTTGTATGTTACCACCCGAAAGTGCGTTTACTGGAGCTTCAATTGATGGAGCAAGAATATTGAATCTTTTTACAAGCTCATTTGATGCACCATCAATATATTCATAATTCAGGATTCCCATTTTAGAAAAATTGTTTTTGTAGTATCTATCTGAGATTAGATTTTCCTTTACTTTTGCCTTATCTGCAACTCCATTTTTCATTCTGTCCTCTGGAATATGCGAAACGCCCATTTCTCGGATTTCTCTTACAGACTTATTTACAATATTTTGACCGAGTACATAAACTGCACCGCTTGATGCTTCTCTTAAGCCTGTTAGAATTTCAACAAGTTCAGTTTGACCATTGCCTTCAACACCTGCAATTCCAACAATTTCACCTTCTCTTACTTCAAAATTGATATTCTTTAAAACTTGAATTTTCTCTCTGTTAAAGTAACTTAGATTTTCAACTTTCAAAGCAACATTACCAATATGCCTACTTTCTTCTATTCTCTCAAATGAAACTTCTCTTCCTACCATTAGTCTTGCAATATCGTGTTCGGATAGATTTGATGCATCATCAGTTGCAATTACTTTACCATCACGCATTATGGTTACTTTATCTGCAATTTCTTTTACTTCTTTGAGTTTATGCGAGATAAATATAATCGTTTTGCCTTGCTCTTTGAGTTCTTTTAATGACTTGAATAACACTTCTGTTTCTTGTGGTGTAAGGACCGCTGTAGGCTCATCTAAAATGAGAATATCTGCATTCCTTAGAAGTGCTTTAAGAATTTCTACTCTCTGTTTTAATCCTATTGGTAATTCTTTTATCTTCTTTTCTAATGGTACTTCGATTTTATATTTTTCTATGTATTTTTTTGCAAGGTTATTCATCTCTTTCTTATCAAGGAATATCTTGAATTTTCTTGGTTCAATTCCTAATGTAAGGTTTTCTACAACTGTTAGATCCTCTGCAAGCATAAGGTGTTGATGTACCATTCCTATGCCACTTTTAATTGCTTCCATCGGTGTTTTAAATGTTACTTTTTTTCCTTTAACGTATATTTCACCCTCTTGTGGCATTTCGACACCAAAGATGATTTTCATAAGAGTTGATTTGCCTGCTCCATTTTCACCAACGATTGCATGGATTGTTTTTTCTTCAATATCAAGATTGACCTTTTTATTTGCAACAACTCCATTGGGATAAACCTTTACTATATCTCTTAATGAAATAGCAATTGCCATATAAACCTCCAAACGAAAAAAGGGAAGGCGGTCATGCCTTCCCGAAAACTACTTTTATTTTTAACTTCCGAATGCAGTATCTACTTTGATTTCTCCTTTGATAATTTTTTGTGCAAGTTCATTAACCTTATCTCTAAACTCTTGTGGTACTAATTTTTGGTAGTTTTCGTTATCTGCTATGCCAACGCCATCTTCTGCAAGTCCTAATGCTTCTGCCTTTCCAAATTCAAGTTTACCCTCAAGGTAAAGCTTCAGTGCTCTGTAGATTGATTTATCAACATTTTTCATCATTGATGTCACAATGTGTGATGCTGCTTCTGGATCTTTGTCCTTAAGCATGATATACTGATCAGAGTCAACACCAATAGCATATTTATTCTTCTCTTTTGCTGCATCTATAAGACCTAAGCCCGTTTCTCCTGCAACGTTAAAAGAAATATCTGCACCTTGATCGTATTGAGCAAGGACTAATTCTTTTCCCTTCGCAGGATCGTTAAATGAACCAGCATATGAAACAAGCACTTTTACTTCTGGATCTATATAGTGCGCACCTTGAATATATCCAACTTTAAAATCATTAATAACAGGAATATCCATTCCGCCAAGGAATCCAATAACTTTATCCTTGTTTGCAAGTGGCATATTAGATGTAGTGATCATTGCAGCAAGTGCTCCTACAAGGAAAGATGCTTCATTCTGTTTGTAAAGGATTGAATAAACATTTCCAAGATTTCCTTTTGTATAATCAACTGATGTATCGAAGATTATGAACTTCTTCTCAGGATGTTTTGGTGCAACTGCTGTAACTGCATCGACCATTTGCCAGGTACCAATGATGATAATATCTGAATCTCCTTGTGCAAGTTGTTCAAGATCTGGTTGCCACTTTGCTGGATCATAACCGCCTTCAATAACCTTTCCATCCACTCCAAGGTCTTTAATTGCCATTTCAAGACCTCTGTTTGCAGAATCAAAGAAAGACTTGTCACCAAGTGTCCCATTGATGTAAAGAGTGACTTTAACCTTCTTCTGTGTTTCAGTTGTTGCTGTCTTTTTACAGCCTGGTGCAACCACAACGCTTACCAATAAAACTACCGCAAGTAGCACTAATAGTGCCTTTTTCATCTTCTTACCTCCTTAGAATATATTTTTGAAAAAATTTAAGAACTTGCCTTTATCCACTTCCATTACAATCTCAGTTCCGTGTCCTTCACCAATAATAGATGCGCCTCTCATAAGAGATCCGTGATTTAATTCCATATGCATTGATGTGTTGATTTTGGATTTTATAATAGTTGGATCAAGGAAAGTTGCAAGTGCCATAGGATCAGGAAGAAATACACCTCTTACACCACGTACCTTTTCCACAAAGTCCATTACAGTTTTTTCCATTTGAAGTATCAATTTACCAACACTGCCTTTGAAAGTTTCCTTGAGCTCCTCTTCAAATATTGGAGTTGCTACAACTGGATCCCATGGAACTAAGAGTATTGGTATTCCAAGCCTTAAAACAAACTCTGCTGCCTCTGGGTCATAAAAGAAATTAAACTCGGCAAACCGTGTAACATTTCCAAAATTTACTGCACCACCCATTGAAACAATTTTTGAAACATAATTTTTGAGGTCTGGGTAAAGATTAAAAGCCATAGCAATGTTTGTAAGAGGTCCGAGTGTCAAAAGCACAATTCCAGGGTTTTCTCTTGCAAGTTTATAAATTGCATAGGGTGCGGGTAGTTCTTCTTCACTTTTAGGTGATTTCTCAAGTTCTACATCTCCAATTCCATTTTCTCCGTGAATCTTTGCAGGCGTTGTTTTTTCAGAAATCAGAGGTTTATGTGCGCCTTTGAAAACCTTAATATCGTTTCTTCCCATAAAATTAAGGATTCGTAAAACATTATCCGTTACTTGATCCACATACACATTTCCTGAAACAGTCGTAATTCCAACAATATCTATTCCATATTTTATAGCACTGATAATCGTTATTGCATCGTCAATGCCACAATCAGTATCAATAATCATCTTATAAGTCATTAATGCACCTCCAAGAATCTAATAATTTCTTCATACGTAGGTGATGATACAGCAGCTCCCTTTCTTGTAACAGATATTGCAGCTGCCGCATTTGCAAACCTCAAGGCGTCTTTTAATGGCATTCCTTTTGAGAGAGCGGAAGCAAAGCTTCCATTGAATGTGTCTCCTGCACCGGTTGTATCGATCGCCTCTACCTTAAAAGCTTCAACAACAAAGTCTTCATTTTGATTTATAAATCTAACACCTTTTTCTCCCATCTTGAAAACAATATTCTTTGCTCCAAGTTTTAAAAGTTCGTAAGTATCATTTGAATTTGTGAGCTTTCTTAATTCTGTTTCGTTTGGAGTGATAAAGTCCGTGAAAGGTATTACCTTTGTTAGTTCGCTTTTTACAGGTGCTGGATCAAAAATTACAATTGCATTTGATGCTTTTGCAATTCTTGAAGCCTCAACAAGCACATCGACATGAATTTCTCCCTGAAGAAGTAAGAAGTCACCATCTTTGATGTTATTTTTGAGATACTCCAATTCTTCTTTATTAACTTTTCCGTTTGCACCTTCTATAATTGTGATTCTATTTTCTCCTTTATCATCCACATTAATTACTGCTATACCTGTTTCTGTATGCGCATCAATCACGATATGACTCTTTACATCGAATTTTCTAAGAGAATCAATTGCTATTGTTGAAAATATATCATTTCCAACGCGTCCTATGAAGGTAACATCACCGCCTGCCTTTTTTGCAGCAACTGCTTGATTGGCTCCTTTTCCACCTTGATTTATTAAAAATTCTTTTCCAACGATTGTTTCACCTGCATCAGGGAAACGCTCTGCATAGACAACAAGATCAACGTTAATACTTCCGAGTACAAAAATACTTGCCATTTTCATAAAAGCATTTTAACAAATTTTAAAATGATTTGCAATAGGTCAGTGAATAATGGACTTTTTAAATATTTTCGACACCCTTTGCATATTAATGTGTGAAGGGAAAAATCCCTTCAAAAATTTTTATGGGAGGTAAATATGACTGTTGTAGAGAAGAATGGAGTTTTAGAAATTGTGTTTGATGTAAATGGTAAAACAAGACGTGAAAGTATTACAGGTATTAAACCTACTGCAACTGATACTGATTTATTTGAAGTTGCACAGGGTATTATAAATCTCCTATCGGATACTGTAAGTGATGTTAGGAGAAGAATTGTTAAGACTTATGCTGCATAAGGAGGTAAAGCATGGCTAATACAACTGCAAAGGTTTTAAGACTTGTTTTTAAAACCGAAAATGGAAAGACATACGCAATGGAATTTGCAAATCCAAAGGACACTATTACTTCTGAGGAATTGCAAACATTAGGCAATTTGATTCTTACAAAGAATATTATAACAACGAAGAATGGCGATTTAGTGCAGTTTGTTGATGGCGGAATTGTTGAGAGAACATTTGTTGATTTAGTGCCGTAAGTTTAGTCTGAAAGGGGGCTTTTTAAAGCCCCCGTAAAAATAATTCAAAGGAGGAAATATGGATGAAATTATAACATTGATACAAAATGTTGGGTTTCCAATTGCAATCACTGTTTATCTTCTTGTAGTTTTTGGAGCAAAAATTGACAGACTTTCTGATGCAGTTGAGAAACTTGCAAACCTTATGGAAAGTAAGGTGTAGTTTATGAGAAATATAAAGTATATTATTTTGCATCACTCTGGAACTGATGTTTACGGTGATGGAAGTGCTCTTGCTGATGCAATAATGCTAAACCAACGAAGAAAGTGGATAAAGGATTTTCCGAACTATGTTTGCGACTACCACTATATGGTTGGACCCACGGGAAAAGTCTTTAAAGGTCAGCCAGAAGAAGTTCCTGGATGGCATGCAACAAATTATGTAGTTAACCTTGAAAGCATTGGAATCTGTTTTCTTGGTAATTTTGAAAAAGAGAGAATGCAGGTTTTACAGTTTGATGCAGGCGTAAAACTCCTAAAGGATATTGTTAAGCGATATGACATAAAAAATGAAAATGTCTTGCGGCATAAGGATGTCATTTCTGATGAAACGGGAAGGCGTAATTCGACCCTTTGTCCTGGAAGATTTTTTCCATATGAAGAGATGCTTAGCAGTGTCTTTTCTGAAATAAAGGGAAACGAGATTGATTATCCTTATAAAAACGTGATTCAAAAGCTAAATGAATTAGGGATTGTTTTGGGCGATGGAAATTCTTTTCGTCCAAAGGATCCAATGACTCGTGAAGAAGGATTTCTTATTGCATATAGGATTCTAAAACTTTTAAAGGCATTTTGAAATTAGAGAGGTGGTATCCTATATATGAGTTGTACCACCTCTTTTTCTCTTCTTTGTAAATTCAAAAATAAACACAATTAGTCCTGCTATAATAATAAGATCACCAACACTATAAACACCAGAGAGGAAGGTAGGCTTACCAATTGCAATAATATCTGTAAGAGGTTTTAGTTTAGTTTGATTGCTTCCAAGAATGCCATTGTAGAAGTGGCCATATTGTTTTAAAAGTTCAATTTTTTCAAATTCTCCTGCAATTGTTAATTTGTCTATGTATTGAGGCATATATCCGCCGTTTGCAATAATCGCAGAGAAATTAAGTAAAAAACCAATGAGTATTATTTTCATTCCGTGGTAGTTTAAGTTTAAGAGGACAAATATAAATAATAAAATGAGCGATATTATATAAAAATAGGGCGAAAGGTATTCATACTTTGAAAATGCAAAATCGTAACTAAAAATGCCAAGTTGAATTAGAAACCCAACTACTGCAAAATAAAATCCTTTTATTGGATTTTCAACAACTCCTTCGAAACCTCTATTTACTATTATCCCAAGAACTGCTGCCAAAAGCACAAATATTGTCATTGGGCGTTTAAGAGTGGATACATCAATTTTATAAGTTCTTCCTTCTTTTCAGAAATTACCTTTATAGCTACATCCACGAGATTTGGATCAAATTGGATGCCTGCACATTCCTTCAGTTCTTTTAGTCCTTCTTTAAAACTCCTAACTTTGTCTCTATAAAACCTTTGAGTAGTCATTGCATCAAATGAGTCCGCAATTGCTATAATTCTTGAACCAAGAGGAATTTCCTCTCCTTTTAGGTGGTCAGGATAACCAGTTCCGTCCCATCTTTCATGGTGATGTCTAATAAGTAAAGCCCCCTTCCTAAATAGAGACAGTCTTCCTACTATTTTTTCTCCTTCAATAGAGTGAAGTCGTATTACCTCCATTTCTTCTTCGCTTGGGTTTTGTTTTTTCAAAATAAAATCTGGCACAGCAATTTTTCCTATGTCGTGAAGCATTGCCGCAAGAACTATTTCATTTGTTTGTGATAATGGAAGCTTAAGCTCATTACAAATTGCTTCTGTTATTATCGCAACACGTTTTGAATGGTCAATTGTATCGGGAATTTTTTTATCTACAACCTCAGCGATTGCAAAGAGTGCGTTTTTCGTCTCCTGAATTACTACATATCTTCTTTGTAGTGCATAGTAAACTGCAATAAGTGAAGGAAGAAGGAATGCGTTCATTAAAGGATTATATTTGAAGAAATACATAAGCACTATTCCCAGCGGGTAAAGAGTAAAAATTTCAACTGAAATGAATTTTATATTTTCGATGTAGAAAGATAAAAGTGGACGGTTAACAATGAAAGATAATAACAAATATAGAGCAAAAGATTCTAAAAAGAAGTGTATCAATGCCCCACTAATGATTACCCCAATATTATAAGCCGAGGTAAAAGGTAAGAAATTATTGTAAAACTTCCAGAAATACAAGCTTGTTATTCCTGTTGCAAAACCAATATTTGCGGTATTGAAAACAATTTTATACCACTGTTTTTTTGAAACAATATCTGATAATGTCTCGCTTATTGTAATTAAAGATATAGTAAGCAAAGGATTAAAAAGATATGCTATAGTGAAAGTAAGTGCGGTAGATACTGATAACTCGGAAACTTCTGAGCCAATGGGTATAATAACATGAAATTTTTCTGATACAAGTATTGATATAGATAGGATTATTGCTACTATAATATCTTCTTTGTTTAATATAAATCTAAATCTCAATAGTGAATATGAAAATAGAAATAAAAACAACAAAAAAGTAAGTGAAATTAATAACCCAGCCTTTTTTGTTATATTCTGCACAATTTATTATATCAGAAGCAATTATTTTTGTCAAATTACTCTGAGAATTATTTGATCCCTTTCCTCCTTTCTAATGCCATTTTAGATCTGCTAATACTGTTAATGCTATAACCATTACGCTAAGAATGAATGCTAAAACTCTTGCTCCCCACTTCATGATCCCTTTCCTCCTTTCTAATAAATTTAATTACTTTTACAAAAAAATTTTATGACCTTCAAGATTTTTGTCAAGTGTTTTAACATTAAAAAGT
>PNIL01000055.1 GCA_002877955.1 Caldisericum exile
GAGAAATCTCCTCCTTTGGGGTAGTTCGAAGGGGGACTTTTACCCCTTCGAGTAATAGAAATCTCCTCTTTTTGGGGTAGTTCGAAGGGGGACTTTTACCCCTTCGAGTAATAGAAATCTCCTCCTTTTGGGGAAGTTTAAGGGGAAGACTTTCAAATTCCCATCTAATTTGAGCACTCTCTTTGAACTCTGCCCCAAAGGATTCTTGACTTATGGTATTAAGTTAAAAAAGGCGTCATGCTTTTCCAATTTTTTAAAAGGTAATGCATCCTCTTAAAATATTTAAGAACTCTACGAAAAATAATTTGAAGTCTTAACATCGCTTGGAATAATACTGATATGATTTTAGAATTAAATCATCAATAAATAGGAATGATAGGATTAGTTTCCACTTAAAGAATCGTTAGAGGAACAAGATTTGTATGTATTTATAATTCTATCAAGAATAATTGAAGCAGCACTTCTTACTGAAAGATGGTTGAAATCTGTTATTCCAACAATTGGTGGAAAGAAACCATCAAAGTTTCGTTCAAATTCCTCTGGGATTCCCCACCCTGTACCAAAACAAACGAGAACAGGATGGTTGTTTTTTAACTCTCTTGAAACAAACTCATATGTAACAAGCTTTTCTCTTTCTTTAGCTGATGTTCCAATGATTAAAGGTTTTTCTCCTTCTTTTCTTTCGATTTCCTTAATTACATCAAAGAGCGAATCTTTTACGTCCATAACTGAGATTGCATCTAATCTATTCGGATTGTATTCATATCCTACTGTCTGCCAGAAATGGACTATACGCGAGACAACTTTCTTCTGCTCTTCCATAGGTTGTACAACATAGAAAGTTTTTACCCCATAAGTCCGCGCCGCTCTTGACATATCATGTAAATCATGGATTACTATACTTGTTGCAACAATTTCTTTGTTTTTGTTATAAGCAGGATAATGTAGAAGTGCCATATACAGTTTAATCATGTTAATCTCCTTATTAAATCTTCAATATCATTAAAGATTTCTTTAAGAAGTTCTTTTTCTTCTTCAGAGAACGCACGTTTCAAAAGCAAATCAGGTCTTTTAAGTAAAGTTCTTCTGAGAGATTCCATCTTTCTAAACTTTTCAATTTCCTTATGATTACCACTTCTTAAAACATCTGGGACAGTTTCTCCTCTAAAATCATACGGGCGAGTATATTGAGGATACTCAAGAAGATAATTTTCAAAACTCTCCTCGGATAATGATTCTTTATTATGAAGAAGTCCCTCAACAAGCCTAAGTGATGCGTCAAGAATTACAAGTGAAGCAATTTCTCCTCCACTAAGGATATAATCGCCAATAGAAATCTCCATATCAATGTAATTCATAACCCTTTCATCAACACCTTCATAGTGAGTAGGTATAAAGAGTAATTTTTCTTTTGTTGAAATTTCTTTTGCAAGATCTTCACTAAACTTAATACCCTGTGGAGATGTGAGGATTTTAAACTGTTTGCCATAATTTTCTTCAACAAATTCTATCCCCTTTACAATTGGTTCAACAAGCATAACCATGCCTGCTCCACCGCCATAGGGAGTGTCATCTGTCGATTTGTGCTTATCTTTAGTAAAATCTCTTAAATTATGAACGTAATATGATAGAACAAGTTTTTCTCTTGCAACCTTAAAGAGACCGAAATCCTTTGCACATTCAAAAAATTCAGGAAATATTGTAAGAAAATGAACTTCCATAAAGTAAAAGAGGCACCCTTAGGTGCCTTCTTTAATCTCGATTACAACACCATCTTTTATAATAACTTCTACGCCTGCAATCTTTTTAAACAAGTTGTCTCCAACATCAATATCGACTAAGCCTTCAATCACTGTATAAGGATAAATACTATCAATTGGAAGAGCATCGACTTCTTTGAGTTTTTCTCTCAAATCAGAAGCAATTGCCTCTTGGAGCATTCTTTCTTCTTCGATTCTTGCTTTTAAGCTTTCAACATAAGTTGGATTCTGGATACCAGCACTTTCAATAACAAGGCGCGCAAGGGAAGACTTTAACTCACGCGCCTTGCTTTCTGCTGTTTCTAACTGCCTTGAAAGTTCTCTTTTAAAGTCTTCTTTAAATTTTTCAGTTACTATTACTTTAACTATTACATTTTGTTTAAGGTGAAGCACACTCATCGAGCACTCCTAAGGCTTATGCTCCTCTTGGCTTGGAATTGATTTGAATGCTTGCTGCTTTTCCAATCTTAGAGGATGCTGCTTTTACAATTGTTCTAAGTGCGTTTGCAGTCTTTCCCTGCTTTCCAATAACTTTTCCAATATCGGAATCTGCAACCTTTATTTCATAAATAACTGCAGTTTCACCTGCAACTTCCGTAACCTTAACTTCTTCTGGCTTGTCAACCAATGCCTTAACAATAGTTTCAATAAGTTCTTTCATCATTTACCTCCTTTGAGTTTTAGGTACTCTTCCCAAATTTTTGCGCGTTTAAGAAGATTAATAACGCTTTCAGTGGGCTGTGCGCCTTTTTTTAGCCAATCAAGAACCTTTTCCTTGTTAAACACAAGTTCTTCTGGTTCTACAACTGGATTCCAGTGCCCAATAATTTCAATCACTTTACTATCAGTTGCAAAACGAGAGTCGGAAACTATAACCCTATAGAATGCTCGATGAGGTGCTCCAACTCTTGCAAGCTTAATTTTTGTAGCCAACTTTCGCCTCCTAAGTCAGTTTCATCTATAGCAAACTTATTATAACAAAAATCAAATTTGTTTGCAAGTTAAAAATTTACTACTCTAATAGAAATCCTGTTATCCTTTTTAAGAAGCTCTGTAAAATCCAAAAGTAAGTCTTCGTCAATTTTTAAGACTAAAATACCTAAATCCTTAAATTCCCTTTTTAAAACTTCTGCTTGGAACTTGTTTGAAACATAGTTAACATAATTAAACGAACTATATGGAAATACTATTTCAATAGTCTTTGTCGTTTTTTCTTCGACAATTTTAGCATTGTTAATCGCAAATTCTGCAGTTTTTCCATATGCTTCTATAAGCCCTGGAATCCCAAGTTTAACGCCACCAAAATAACGAGTCACTACAATACAAACATTGTATATATCAAAACGTCTAATAGCATTGAAGATTGGTAACCCAGCGGAACCACTTGGCTCACCATCATCAGAGTAATGGTATTCACCTGAAGTTAGTCTAAAAGCATGAGGATTATGATTTGCATCCTTATACTGCACCTTTAAGCTCTTTAAGAATTTTTCGGCTTCAGCTAAATTTGAAACATACTTAATAGTCCCAATGAATACCGATCTTTTAATAACATTTTTTACAATAACATCGTCTCTTATCGTTTTGAATTTCATATAACAAGGCTTCTCAATTTTGAAAGAAGTCTCTCTTTCTCTAATTCAGAAAGCTTAGCTTTTCTAATTGCAGTCTCAAATACCTGTATCGTTTTATCGTAAGTGTCCCTCATTACAGGGTAGGGATATCCATCTTTTCCACCGTGTGCAAATGAAAATGTTGCAGGATCTTTATAAGAAAGCGGAGAGCCAAAAAGTAAGTGCGAAGATAGCGCAAGTGCGCGCAAACTCTTTTCACCAAGCCCTTTAATGAGAAGTAATTCTTCAAAATCTTTGGGATTTAATTCAGAAACGTAAGAAAAAATTTTTGAGAGATGTTCCTTATCAAAATCATCTTCATAAATGGGATGATGGGCTGGAAATTTAATGCTTTTTATTTCTTTTGAAAGATTTTTGTCATTTGCAAGCTCTACCATCTTTTGTTGAGTTTCTTCTATTGTACTATCGACAAGATTTAGGGGAGCTTCAAATTTTACAGTTATAACCCCTTTATGAGGATCTTTTACAAAACTTTTTAGTCCAAACGAATTCCAATGATATCTCCGAGCATAACGAGTTGTTTCCTTCATACCTTGTTGAATGATTGCCCAGTTACCATCTTTATCAAAAATAACAAAGTGATGATAAAGTTTATAGCCATCTTGTATGCAGGATGAATCAATTTTAGCAACGAGACGGGAAGTTTTCTTCATTGAATTTGCAAGATCTAAAGAAATAAAACCATCCTCGAATATTCTATCAATTTGAGATGGTGTATCAAGTGCCCTTGCACCTTTACCGCCAGCAAAAAACAAACCTAAATTTTTACTTTCACTTGATAAACCAGAGATAATTGCACCTGTTGTTGTGGTAGTAAGGCCAGAACTATGCCAATCAAATCCAAGAAGACAACCAAAAGATTGAAACCATATTGGATCAGAGAGACGCTTTAAGTACTCTTCTATCCCAAAAAATTCAATAATTGCAAGGGAAAGATACCTTGCTAATTTTTCCATTCTTTTAAATAACCATGATGGTGCATCACCATTATGCAAAGGCAAATCAAAATAACCTTTCTTCATACAACTCAATTATATACTCTTTGTAAAAAATCCTTATTTTACATATAATAAAACTATGAAGAGGATAGCGATTATTGATGACGAAAAGGACATCGTAGATCTTGCCTCCTTTTATGTGGAAAGAGAGGGGTTTAAGGTCGACAAGTATTACACAGGAGATAGTTTTCTTAATGCAATTGGTTCGAAAAAGTACGATTGTATTGTATTGGACTTGATGCTCCCGAATGTTGATGGGCTTACGATTCTCAAAACACTTAAATCAAGGGAAGATACAAAAGACATTCCTGTTATTATCCTTACTGCAAAAAACTCTGAAGGTGATATGGTTCTTGGACTTGAAATGGGTGCAAACGATTATATTCCAAAACCATTTTCACCAAGGGTACTTGCAGCAAAAGTTAAGGCTTTTGTAAGGGAAGGCAAAAAAACTGTTATTCAGGCAGGAGATATTACTCTTGATGTTGCAAACTACCTTGTCTATTGCAAGGATAAACCTGTAAAACTTACACCTACGGAATTTAGACTCCTAAAGATTCTTATTGAAGGAAAAGGAAAGGTTTTCACAAGAGAGGAACTCCTAAATGAAGCGTTCCTCCATACGGTTTCTCCCACAGAGCGTGCTGTTGATGTGCATATTAAAAGCATTAGAGACAAACTTCATGATTGCGGTAAATACATCGCAACTGTAAGGGGGGTTGGCTACAAATTCCAGCTCGAAGAATAAACCTATATTTACTAACAGCAATAGCTATTATAACAATTTCAACAGTTTTATTATCTTTTAGGTTTTTCCTAAGATTTATTATTGTGTTCCTTTCGTTAGCTATTGTAATATTAATCTTTTATCTCTTTAATGAGCTAAACGATTTAAAAAACCTGGAACAACTTCTAAAATTAACTCTTGATGGAAATGAGATTAAAGGTGTAGAAAAATCACTTCTAATTTTTGATGAAATTAGAGAAAACACACTTTTGCTTAACAAATCGTATATTTCAAAATTAAAAGAGTTAAATGATTTGCAAACTATTTGCAATGAACTCTCCAAAAAAATTGACGAAGCAATAATTATCATAAATTCTCAAGGAGAAATTATCTTTAAAAACCCTCAGTCTGATAGCATTATTAAGCTTAAAGATAAGAAAATTTACTATGAAGCCATAAGAAATAGTGAAATGATATCGTTAATTAGTAATGCTTTAGAATCCGAAAAAGAAATTAAAAAGCAAATCGAAATAAATGGAACACTGTATGACATTTCAGCATTCCCTATCATAATAAAAGAGACCCCGCATTTACTTCTAATAATCAAAAAATTGGATGACTTTAAAGTAGAAACACTTCTAAAAACACAATTTTTGGAAGCAGTTTCTCATGAAATGAAAACGCCACTTTCCTCAATCCTCGGGACAGTTGAAATACTTGAAAATGAAGGCTTTATAAAGAAAAAGGGTGAAAAATTCTTGCAAATTCTCAAAGAAAACACTGAAAGACTTAAAAAACTTACAGAAAGAATTCTTAAACTAAGTGAAATTGAATCGGGAAGAAATAGTCTTAAGGAAATTGTTGATTTTTCAAAACTATCTAATGAAGTTATAAAAAAATTTGAAAATCATTTTAAGGAAAAAGGTCTTGAATTTTCGTATAACATAGAACTAAATTCAACAATAAGAGGTAATTACTTTCTTTTAGAGGATGTACTAATAAATCTCCTTGAAAATGCTTTGAAGTATACAGAAAAGGGCAAAGTAATGCTAAATGTTTTTAGTGACGACAAATTTATATATGTTGTAATAGAAGATACAGGAAAAGGTATTAAAGAAGAAAATGTTGATAAAATATTTGAACCATTCTATAGAGAAGACTCTTCAAGAAATGAAATAGTAAAGGGTACCGGGCTTGGATTAACAATTACTAAAAGAATAGTGCAGATGCACTCAGGAGAAATTAAGGTAGAAAGTAAATTAGGCGCAGGTACTAAATTTACCTTGAAATTCCCAAAAATTATTTAACTTTATTTAACCATATTTTAACTGAATTTTAACCAAAAACTCTTTTATTTGAAATTATACACCTCTATTATATAATTGGAGGTGAGGGCATGAATAATAAAAGGAAATTCTTAGCGTATCTTTTGGTAGGTATCATGGTATTTTCAGTTGTCTTTATCTTTACGGGATGCAAACAAGCTTCTCAGAAGGAAGCGGCACAAGAAGCTAAAATCACTATGAATGGATCAACAACTGTATTCCCAATCGCCCAAAGAGCAGCTGAAGTGTATATGAACAAGCACCCTAATGTGAAAATTTCAGTTGAAGGAACAGGTTCAGGAAATGGAATTGCCGCACTTATTGATGGCACGACAGATATTGCAAACGCTTCAAGAGAAATAAAGCCAGAAGAAATTGAAAAAGCAAAGGCAAAGGGAGTAAATCCCTACGAAACAAAAATTGCACTCGATGCAATTGCTATTATTGTAAACCCTGCGAATCCTATTACAAATCTTACAAAACAACAGGTGATTGACATTTTTACTGGAAAAATTACAAACTGGAAAGATTTAGGTTGGAAGGATACCCCAATCGTTGTAGTATCAAGAGATACATCTTCAGGTACATACGGAACATTTATGGAACTTGTAATGCCTCATGGTGCTCAGATTACAGATAAAGCAACATTCCAATCATCAAGTCAAGCATTGAAAAACACGGTTGCAACAACAGAAGGAGCAATAGGTTATGTTGGTTTAGGTTATTTAGATTCTCAAGTTAAGGCCGTAGCATACGAAGGTATAATGCCTTCTAAAGAAACTGTAGTTAATCATACATACAAATTGTCTCGATTCCTTTATATGTATACAAATGGCGAACCTAAAGGTGAAGTAAAGAATTTTATAGATTTTGTTTTGTCACCTGAAGGACAGGATATTGTAGAGAGCGTTGGATTTATTAGAATAAAGTAGCATGAAAAGAAACTTAATAGAGTACTTACTACCAATATTTGGTTACATTGCGATTCTGATAGTTGGAGGTATCATAGTAGTTATTTCAATAGAAGGAATGCCACTTCTTTCAAAGTACTCTATTATTGAACTTATAACTTGTAAAGAGTGGAGACCGACATCAACACCTCCACTCTTTGGCTTTTTACCTTCAATCATTTCAACGTTTTTTATTGCCTTTTTCTCGATGCTCTTTGCAATTCCTTTATCACTTGGAACTGCAATATATTTATCAAAATTAGCCTCACCGAAATTAAGAAGTATTCTGAAACCAACAATTGAACTTCTTGCAAATATCCCTTCTGTTATATATGGAGTTTTTGCCCTTCTTTTTTTGGCACCATTAATAAAAAAGTTATTTAATCTTCCAATAGGATTAAACGGCTTAAACGCAAGCATTATACTTGCCATAATGTCTATCCCCACCATAACTACTCTTTCAGAAGATGCAATTTCCATGGTCCCTAAAGAGCATGAGCTTGCATCATATGCACTTGGTGCGTCTAACCTTGAAACAATCTTCGGAATCACGCTACCAAGTTCTTTAGAAGGAATATTTGCATCTATAATTGCAGGATTTGGCAGGGCAATTGGCGAAACTATGGCCGTTCTTATAGCATCCGGAAATTCCATAAGAATTCCTCGCTCAATTTTAGAACCAATGAGGCCAATAACAGCAACAATTGCACTTGAAATGGCAGAAACTCCCGTAGGTTCAGACCATTACCGGGCTTTGTTTTTACTTGCATTGATACTACTTTTCTTAGTTCTTTCCTTTAACTTACTAAGCAGATACCTAAAATCACTTTATAGGCGAAAACTATATGGATAAAACTAAAAAAGAATTCATTTTCTTTACAATCTTTAGATTCTTTGCGTTCGTTTCGGTATTAATAGTTTTAACACTTCTTTTCTATATTTTCTCGAGAGGATTAAAAGTCATTTCTCTCAATTTTATAATTGATTATCCAAGAAATGGTTTTACAGAAGGTGGAATATTACCTTCTATAGTTGGTAGTATTTATCTTTTGGGACTTGCAAGTCTTTTTGCTGTACCCATTGGAGTTTTAGGTGGAATATACCTTTCAGAATACACAAAGGAAAATACACTAACGAATGCTATAAGACTTTCTATCGATACACTTTCTGGCATACCCTCAATCATTTTTGGCCTTTTTGGTCTTGCAGTATTTTCAAAGATGTTGGGATTTAAAATATCTCTTCTTTCTGGCAGTTTAACGCTTTCAATTCTAATGCTTCCCACAATCTTTTCAGCAACAATCGAAAGCCTAAAGCTTGTCCCCAAAGACTTTAGAGATGCATCATTTGCACTTGGTGCAACAAAATGGCAAACAACATTTGAAATTGTTTTAAAAACTGCTATGCCAAATATTATAACAGGAGTACTTTTAAGCATAGGAAGAGCAATTGGTGAGACAGCACCAATATTGTTTACTGGAGCAACCTTTTACACAAGAGGTCTCCCTACAAGTATTTTTGAACCAGTAATGGCGCTTCCCTATACAATTTACGGACTCCTTACAGAAGGAACATTCCCACAAAAACAAGTACCGATTGCCTTTGGTGCTTCAATTGTCCTAATATTGATTGTTTTTATTATTACACTTCCAGGTATAATAATAAGGAATAAATACAGGAGCAATAAAAAATGGTAAAAATTGCTGTGAGACACTTAAATGCATACACAAAAAAGCAAAAAATTCTTAAAGACATAACTCTTGACATTTATGAAAACGCAGTTACTGCAATAATAGGACCCTCTGGATGTGGAAAATCAACATTTCTTAGAAGTCTCAATAGGATGAATGACTTTTTTGAGGATATAACCATAGAAGGAGAGGTCCTGTTGGATAACAAGAACATCTACGATAAAGATATGAATGTTTTTGAACTAAGAAAAAATGTTGGCATGGTTTTCCAGAGACCAAACCCATTTCCAAAGTCAATCTTTGAAAATATAGCATATGGACTCAAAATTCATGGTGAAAAAGACAAAAAAGTCATCGAAGAAAAAGTTATTTGGGCTCTCAAAGAAGCAAATTTATACGAAGAGGTAAAAGACAAACTAGGTGATTCTGCTTTTAGTTTATCTGGAGGACAACAGCAGAGACTTTGTATTGCAAGAGCAATTGCAATAGAACCAAAGGTGCTTTTAATGGATGAACCAGCTTCTGCTTTAGATCCAATTTCAACAATTCAACTTGAACGGTTAATAGAAAAATTGAAAAAAGAATTCACTATTGTAATTGTAACACATAATATTCAGCAAGCAGGAAGAATTTCTGATTATACAGCTTTTTTCTACATGGGTGAATTAGTAGAATATGACAAAACAGAGAAGATATTTACAACTCCAAAGAAAAAACTCACAGAAGATTATCTTGAAGGAAGATTTGGATGAGGTGAAAAATGTTAGAAGATAGATTAAAAGTTTTAACTGAAAAAGTCTTAAAAATGTCTTCCATTGCAGAAGAAATGGTTAAATTATCAGTTAAATCAATAGTAGAAAAGAAAATGGAATTAGCAGAAAAGGTTATAAATGAGCTTGAACCTCAGGTCAATGAACTTGAAATTGAGATTGATGATCTTGCAATTGAAACACTTGCGCTCTATTCACCACAAGCAAAGAATCTAAGAAAAATTGCAATGATTATCAAAATGGTAAAAGACCTTGAAAGAGTTGGAGATCTTTCTGTTAATATCGCAGAATTTGGTAGAGAATTAATTCCGCAACCAGATGTAAAACCATATATTGATCTACCGAGGATGACTGAAACTGCTTTACAAATGTTAGACGATGCAATTACTGCATTTGTTAATGAAGATAGCAAATTGGGAAGAGAAATTTGCGTGCGTGACGATATTGTAGACCAATTAAATGATCAGATTATAAGAGAGTTAATCACTTATATGTTAAGCGATCCAAGAACAATTAACAGAGCAATACTTATAATAAGAGTTTCTGAAAATGTCGAGCGTATTGCAGATCAGGCAACTAATATTGGTGAATATGTTGTTTATATTGGTGAAGGAAAAGTAATAAAACACCATCATTTTGAAAAAGAAGAAAACAATTAAAGGTTAAGCTTTATTTTTGCGTATTCGAGAAGAAGCCTCGAAAAACCATTGAAGTATTTTAAAGAATAAAGTAAGGCTTCATTGTATTGGGTTTGTATTTTTCTATCAAGTTTAACAATTTTATCATCTGTAAGCTTAAATTTGGCGTTTTTACTATTTACATCATCATGAAACAACTTTGTTTCAAGAAACCACAAAATTTTTACTCTTTCTCTATTAAGTGATGCTGCATAATTTCCAAGCTCAGTAAGAGAATTCACATTTCCCACATCAATGGGCAAGTAATTTTCTTCAAGAGTTTTCACAAAATCTGGATTTCCTATATTTACCATATAGCCTTGGTAATCCTCAAGTGCATAATGGTGATTTGAACACATTATAGTAAGTCCTTGAACGCCACTAAATATATTTTTTAAAATAATTGACGTGGGTCCTGGAGTTCCATGATAAGGTTGGGTTAAGTCCTCCATATAATGAAGTGCTCTTGCAAGGAATCTAAATGTCCAATAAAGATCATTTTTTGATTTCGCGATCTCCGCCATGTGAAACCAAAATTCAATCTGATTCGGTGCAGCTCCAATTGTAATTGGTCCCATTTTGTAATACATATGCCTATAACCCTGAGGACCACCTGTAAGAATTTGAAGTTTGGAAAGTTTCATGTTTTCATCAAGTCCCCAATCAGGCTCATCTGCATATGTTGTAAGTATTGTTATTGCATCAGTTTTATCCCCAATGCTACCTTCAAGATACTTAATTTGAAAATCTGGATTTATTGGTTGTGTCTCGTATTCTTTGTAGGTATATGGTGTAATTTTAATGCTACTATACTTTTTAAGCCAGTAAATATTTGAGACAACATAAGAGAGTGTTAATCCATGAGAATTCCAACCAAAAACAGAAGCAAAAGGTAAGAGTACAAAAATCAACACCAAGACAACTAATTTTTTAATATTTTTCATTCCTCCTCCTTTAAGTCTTCTACTACTGCTCTAAAAACCTCCAACAACTGTATCTTGGCCATCTTTCATATATGCAAAAAACATTCCTTTGGTATTAAAGGAGTATCCTATATTGCCATTTTTATCAAGCGCTATTAGACCTCCGTGGCCGTTAATTCCACTTAAATCATCTATGCATTTTTTAACAGCATCACTAATAGAGTAGTTAGGGTAATACAACGAAATTCTAAAACTTAAAATAACTTTCATTATATCCTCACCAATGCCAGTTGAAACTGCGCCAAACTCAGAATTCGCATAAAATCCTGAGCCAACTATTGGGGAATCACCAACACGACCTACATGTTTTTTAGGCGTACCACCTGTTGAAACAGCAGAAACAATTTTATTTCCATCTAAAACCACCGCTCCTACTGTATCACCGTATGTACCTTCAAAAATTTTTATAATGCGATCCGTATAAAAATAGTATGGTGGAACAAATTCAAGACCGTTTTCTAAGGCAAACTTTTCTGCTCCATCTCCTATAAGAATGTTATGGTGTGATTTTTCCATTACAAGACGCGCAAGTTCAATGGGATTTTTTAGCCTTTTAATACCTGCAACAGCACCAATTGAAAGTGTAGATCCATCCATAATTCCTGCATCCATTTCTACAAAACCTTCCTCATTGAGATATGAGCCTCTCCCTGCATCAAAAAGCGGATGATCCTCAAGCATTTTTACTACTCTAACTGCTACTTCAACTGCATTAAGACCGCTTTTTAATAAATCAAATCCATAGTTTGCAACCTTTTTAACAAAATCAACCCTTTCGGGTATTTCTTCTGTTCTTTTTGCATCACCTGCACCACCATGTACAATTATTGCCCTCATTTTGCCTCCTTTCAATTCATGCCTTTAAATTATACGAAGATAAGCTTTATTTTGAAAACATTACTGTTTAAGTTATAATTGCATGCAAGTAAAATTTGGAGTTTATTAAATGGCAAAAGCCTTAGTTTTATTTTCCGGTGGAATTGATTCACAACTTGCTTGCCTCATATTAATGAAGCAAGGAATAGAAGTTGTGCCTATATTCTTTGAAACTTACTTTTTTAAGGGAGAAAAGGTAAAAAGATTTGCCGAAGAAATTGGGCTTAAATTAAGGATTGAAGATATATCAGAAGAACACCTTAAAATTGTACAAAATCCACCACATGGGTACGGAAAAAACATGAACCCATGCATAGACTGTCATATGCTTATGATAAAAAAAGCAAAAGAAATAATGGAAAAAGAAGGTTTCGACTTTATAGCAACAGGCGAGGTTCTTGATGAAAGACCTTTTTCCCAAAGAAGAACAGTTTTTGAAGAAATGGAGAAAACACTTGGTCTTGAAGGAAAAATCGTTAGACCCTTATCTCAAAAACTTCTTAAAGTTTCAGAACCTGAGTTAAAGGGAATAATCAAAAGAGAAGAAATGCTCGATATCCGAGGACAATCAAGAAAAATTCAACTTAAACTTGTAAAAGAATTTGGACTTAAGGAATATAAAACCCCTGCATCAGGTTGCATATTGACCGATCCTGAATATGCTAAAAGGCTGAAAATGCTAAAAAATATTAACCCAAATTTTGATGGAAATGATTCAGAGATTCTAAGAAATGGAAGAGTTTTATTTGAAGGTAAGACTATCTTCGTTGTCGGAAGAAACGAAATTGAAAATAAACGGCTTGAAAGTCTGAGAAAGCCTAATGATGTTATGCTTGTGCCAGATTTTCCTGGTCCAAGTGTGCTTATAAGAGGTTTTGACAATAAAATTGACGAGGAAATAATTAATAAAGGAAAAGAGCTCTTACTAAATTACTCAAAAAAACAAAATAAAGATCCTCTCAATTCCATTAAAGAAATTACGGGGGCATAAAACCCCCGTAAATCGCTCATAAGCTAATTTTTTATTTTCCTTTTGTTACAGTTTCGATCGCCTTATCAAGAACATCAAGACCTTCTTTTAGCTGTTCTTCAGTTATCACAAGTGGTATTAATAATCTTATTATATTCTTGTGTAAACCTGCACCTGCAAGAACGACACCGTTTTTGAGTGCCTCTTGTATAACAGCTTGGCAAGTCTCAGCATCAGGTTCCCATGTGTCATGATCCTTAATAAATTCAATTGCTTGCATAGCACCAACACCACGAACTTCCTTCACAGCTGGATACTTTTTCTGGAATTCTTCAAACCTTTCTCTTATGATTTTCCCCAGATGAACTGCCCTATCAAGAAGTTTTTCTCTTTCTATCATCTTTATCACTTCAATGCCAGCAACGCATGCAACAGGGTTTCCACCAAAAGTTGAACCAATAGAACCTTTAGGTAATGAATCAAAAATCTTTTTATTTCCAACAACAGCAGAAAGCGGAAAACCTGCGGCAATTGACTTACCAAGTGATATCAAATCAGGCACAACACCCCAATTTTCAACTGCAAAGAACTTTCCAGTTCTTCCATAACCACTCTGAACTTCATCAGCAACAAAAAGAATGCCGTATTTTTCAGTTACCCTCCTTATCTCCTCAAGAAGACCAGGTTGTGGAATATTAAAACCACCTTCTCCTTGTATTGGTTCAATGACAACTGCTGCAACATCGTCGGGAGCAACAGTATCAAGAAGAAGTCTCTCAAAATCCTTCGGAGTATATTTATTTCTGTGGACATTCGGTCTCGGAATTCTATAAACATCAGGTGCTGATCCAAAAATATATTTATATGGCATTGGTCTATGGGTCATTGTCATAGTAAGAAGAGTTCTTCCATGGAAGGCCCCGTCAAAAACTACAACTGCTCTCCTCTTTGTATAACCTCTTGCGATTTTTACGGCATTCTCCACAGCTTCTGCTCCAGAATTAAAAAAAGCAACCGCTTTTTCATAATTACCTGGGGCACGTTCCGCAATCATTTTTGCAAGTTCAGCATATGGTTCATAAGGAATTGAAGTAAAATCTGTGTGAATGTAGTTTTCTACTTGTTTTTGAACTGCTTCAATAATTGGCTTTGGTGAGTACCCAACAACAAGACAACCCCAACCACCTGTAAAATCAAGGAATCTGTTTCCATCTACATCTTCTACAACTGCACCTTCACCTCTTGCAATAAAAAAAGGCGCAAGCGGTTCAAGAGGTGAAGCTACATAGCTTTCTTTTTTCTTCTGAATTTCTCTGCTCTTTGGCCCGGGAATTTCAGTCTTTATAAGAATGCTTCCCATTATAAAACCTCCTTTCGTTAACCTATAATATCAGATTTTACATATTAAGTCAAGTAAATTAATTTTTCTTAAAAAAAGAAAAAAGGAGGGCTTTAAGCCCTCACTGGAAAACCTTATTTTTCCTGTTTCTTATTCTTCGTTTTTTTCACTGCCATCATCAACAAAATCTTCAAGTTCAACATACTCATAGTCTTCGTCACCTTTAAGCGTAAATACAAATGGAATACCAAATAAGGCAGTAAGTGCAATAATTTCAAGAATTACTCTTCCAAAATCTACTGTTACTGCTTCGAAATTACTGCTAACCGCTCTTACAGCCCAAATTGGTGCATAACCAACTGAGTTTATAAGAACTGTTCCTTGTGCGACAGCTTGATTTATCCTCCAAGGCACTATGATTGTAATAAGTGCTAGAAAGAAAAAGTAAACTGCTAAAACAATTTTCGATGCTTTAGTCATTTTAACCTCCAAAATTAATATGTTTCATTTTACCACAAAAAGAAAAAAATCTATATTAAAATCTATTGACTTCAAATTCAAAATTCGTATAATTTTTAAAATTTAAGAAAGGGGGAAATTATGGACGAAGAGTCGGTAGTGTTTACAAGAAAGGCGTCAGGACTTGTAAGGGAATTAAACTGGTGGGATGTATTATTGTTCACTATTGCTGGACCTGCAGCATCGGGCATGACCTATTACACAGTAAAGGTACCTGGGCTTTATCCTGGTGGTAATATGACTTTGGCATTTTTAATTGGGCTTCTTGTCTGGCTTCCGCCTGTTCTCGTTCTTGCAATTCTTTCCGCTTCATTCCCAAGAAGTGGTTCTTTGTATGTTGTAATTTCAAGAGTTCTACATCCTATACTTGGCTTTATACCTAATTGGTCTTATGTAGTTGGAGGCGGTGCTTCCCTTGCAGTTGGATTCTTAAACTATCTTGGGCTTATTCCACTTGCATCAAGCATTCAGATTGCTGGCATTGTCTCCAAAAATGCATCACTTGTGGCTTTAGGTGAAGGACTTGCAGACCCCTGGACAAGACTCTGGATTGCTTTGGGAATTACTGTTATTATGTGGATACTTGAACTACTTGGCATAGACAAACTCAAGTGGGTATTACGTGCAATCATTTATATCCCACTTGTAATAACTGGAATTGCGATAGTAATATTTTTTGTAAAAAGTGGAGAGCCTTCTTTCAATGTAATTTTTGGCGCAAATTCATACCAAGCAGTTCACGACCTTGCAACCAAATTAAACATAAAAGATTCATATCTTGCACCTGGACAGGCACTGCAAGGAATGCTACTTTCTGTTTTATGGGCTTATACTGCAGTTGAAGCTGTTTCTTATGTTGGATCAGAAGTAAAAACACCGAGACTTTCTTATATGAGAGGAATGGTATTGGGACTTATTGCAGTTGGAATCCTCTATGTTTTAAATGCAGTTGCTGTATATCACTCTTTTGGGTACAACTTTATAACTGAATATAGCTGGCTTTATTACAATCACTTTGATGAATTAAAAACTGTTTTAGGAACAACTCCTCCTGCTCCATCAATTCCATTCTATGCTGCAATTATCGGCAAGAACACAATATTTTCAATAATTTTAGGTATAGGATACTTCCTTTGGTATATCAATACTTCAATGATTATATGGATGGCAGGCGTTAGAGGCATTTTCGCAATGGCATTTGATAGAATGCTCCCCCTAAAACTTACAGAGATTGGACGTCTCGGTTCGCCAACTTGGGCAAACCACCTTGTTGGAATTGTTGCAATAATTGGAGTTTTTATCGGTTTAGGAGATTCATTAGGTACTAAACTATCTTCTGCAATGCTTGCTCTTGAAGATTACACTTGCCTGATATTTATCTGGCCTTTAGGACTTGCGGCAATGTTTTTGCCATTTGCTCGTCCAGATCTATACGAAAAATCAACTTTCCAGTACAAGTTTGGAAAGATACCAATTATTACAATCCTTGGTGCAATTACATTCGGTATAGGTTGGTGGATGATTCTAAACGTAACAACAGAACAAAATACCCTCGCAATGATAATAACAACGCTTCTAATACTTATAGGTCTTTTGTTTGTTGTGTATATGTGGCACAAAAATAGAGAAGAAGGCGTTGATCCTAACAAAATATTCAAAGAGATTCCACCTGCATAATAATATTTTTGTTAAGGGGAGAGAGACCTCTCCCCCCTTAAAATTAATTTAGGGAGGCAAAAATGAAAGTGTTCTTTGCTGTAGATGTACATGGAGCAACAACTGTATGGAGAAAATGGATTTCTGCAGTTTCAATATATGAGGCAAATGTATTGATTCTTTCAGGTGATCTTACAGGAAAGGTTTTAGTTCCTTTAATTCTCCAGGATGATGGTTCATACAAGGCAAGCTATTTTGGAAATACATGGATTCTTAAAAGTGAAGAAGAAACAAAAAGTTTTGAAGAAAAACTATCAAACGCTGGCGCATATTATAGGAGAGTATCTAAAGATGAACTTCAGGAACTAAAAAATGATCCCGATAAAGTTAAAAAAGTTATGGAAGAAGAAATGGTTAAAAGAATGAGAGAATGGTTAAACCTCTTGACCGAAAAAGTTGATACAAAGAAAATTCTTACCATTGTTATGCCAGGAAATGACGACGAGTTTGTAATAGATCCAGTTATAAAAGAATTTGAAAATAAGGGAATCATTTATCCCCTTGACAAAATTTTTGAAATTGAAGGACATGAGGTTTTGAGTTTTGAATATGTAAATCCAACTCCATGGGACACTCCTCGTGAAAGAGACGATAAGGAAATCCAAAAAATGCTTGAAGAAAAAATTGCAAAATTAAAAGATCCCAAAAACGCAATTTTCAATATTCACGCACCACCTTACAATACTGCAATTGATCTTGCACCAAAATTGGATAAAAACTTAAGGCTTGTTGGTGGCCTTGATGGCGTAAAGTTTGTTCATGTCGGCTCAAAGGGTGTTAGAGCGGTTATTGAAAAATATCAACCTATACTCGGCTTACATGGGCATATTCATGAATCCTCAGGGTTCGAAAAAATCGGAAAAACTCTATGTTTAAACCCTGGCTCCGAGTATGGCGAAGGCTTACTGAGGGGATACATAATAGATATCACAAAAGATGGTATTGTAAATTACTTTAAAATTCAGGGTTAGAGGTGGAAAATGGGTGAAAAATTTGTGAATATGAGTGAAAGCGATTTTGTAAATCTTGCAAAAGAAATTATTGAAAAGGCAAAGGAAAACAATGTTGTCTTAAGAGTATTGGGCGCTCTTGCAGTTTATATGCACACAGAAGACCCATATATAAGAAATCTTTTTTATGCCCTCGAAAGACTTGGTGCAGGAAAACCACTTTTTACAGATCTTGATACAGTTGCTTATTCAAGACAGCAACCGCTTGTTAAGAAGTTTTTTGAAAATACTCTAAAATTTAAACCTAACATTTATGTAAATACCCTTTTTGCATACAAGAGAAATATTTTTGAACACCCAGAAGGACTGTTTGCCGTGGATGTTTTCTACGATAGGCTTGAATTTTCGCATAATGTTGAGTTCGGAAATGCTCCAGGGAGGGGACGTCTCGAAATTGATTTCCCAACAATTAGCTTAACTGATATCGTACTTGAAAAACTTCAAATTCATAAAATAAACAAAAAGGACATTGTTGACCTTATTATTCTTTTCTTACAGCACAATGTAGAGGAAGAACAAAAGGAACAAACAATTGATGCTTCATATATCGGAAAGGTTTTATCAGACGACTGGGGATTCTACTACGATGCCAATGCAAACCTCGATAAAGTTATAGAATTTTCTAAGGCATTTCAAAACGAAGGTAAGATAACAAAAAACGACTTCGATAATATAAACTCTAAGATAAAAATACTCAGGGAAGTAATTGAAAAAACCCCTAAAACAAGAAATTTCCAAAACAGAGCAAAAAAGGGAACATCGATTCCCTGGTATAGAGATGTAGAAGAGGTTGAAAGATAAAAACTTTATTTAGTTTATTCTTCTGAAAAATAAGTCCAATTTTCAAAAGTTTTGGGTAAATTCTCTAAGAATTTTTCAAGCTCTCTTGGTGTTTTTTGTGGATCTGGTTTCACAATGCAGTAAATTGTGTTATTTTCAAAATTTAAAGAAACCTGACCTACACGTTTTAAATCAAAGGAATTTTCCAGGAGTTTTAATAAATTTAATACATCGCTTTTCTCTTTGTAAAGTGCAATAAACTCAGCGTCATTAACTTTTAAATTCTCCTTATTTAGGTCTTTCTCTTCTTTTATCTTTGCCCCAAACCTATGAAACATTCTCCTTATAAGATGAGCATCTCTTCTTACTCTAAATTTAGGAGACACAACAATGTAAAGTCTATCTCCGCCACGCATAACATAAGAAAAAGGCAACCATAAAAAACTTTGACGAGGTAGCATTGTAAGTGTCAAATCAACATCTCTTATAAATTTATTTTGGAGTTGATATCTTGCCTTGAAACCAACTGTCCCACCTAAGTAGATGTAATCCTTATCTTTTGGTTTAAGAACATTCTCAAAACCCCTAATATAGTGAACCATTAGCATTGCATTAAGCTTTCTTCCCTTGTAAAACTGAAGCGCAAGAACGCCACCAAAAACAAGAAATATAATAACCAGAGTTGAGCTCATCAAAACCTCCTAATTTGAAATGTAATTTTGATACAATTGATAAAGCGCTTCAATACCTCTTGGAGATGATCTCAGAAGTGGTATTTTCTTAATTTCAATATTTGAAAATTCTTTTTTCATTTCTTCAAGAACTCTCTTCTGCTCTTCTATTTTGCCTAAAAGCTCTGGTGGCGGATTTTCTATTTCTAAATACTTATTAAGATATATACTCGAAAGCCTTATATTATTTTCACGAAGCGCTCCTCTAATTCTTTTAGATTCTTCAAATGCTAATTCTTCTGCCATTGTAACAATACTTACATAATTATCTAAAGATGAAAATCTTTCAGTAAGCTTTATCATATCGCTCTTATAGGAAAACAATTCCTGCATCACTGGATCCTCTTTTTCATTAGAGGGAATTTTAACTTCCTCACCATTAATTACATCTTTAATAGGTCCCTTAACATTTTCGACCATCTGCCTTTTTGTAAGAATCCTCCTTCGCATTTCAATAAGACTATTTGTCCAAATAACAGATATCCTCGGCATTGCAAAGACTCTTAATGTTATTCCTGTTGGAGGAGTATCAAAAACAATGGCATCATAATCCAATTGAAGAAACTCTTTTATTGCTTCAAGGGTAACATACTCTTCAATTCCAGGAGAATTTTTAAGAATATCAAAGTATCTATCAATGTTAAGAACTGACAAATACCTATATGTGTTTTTCATTTTTTCAGACATAAGAGATAAATAATCTACTATTTTTTTATCTATGTTAACTTCCGTCGCATCAAGAAAATCAGATACTTTTACAATCTTCCCAAATACATCCATATTAAGTGCGTCACCAAGATTATGAGCAGGGTCAAGCGAAACAATAAGGGTCTTAATTCTCTTTTTTGCAAGTCCTACCGCATAAGCAGAAGAAATTGATGTTTTGCCAACACCACCTTTGCCAACAAAAAAATAAGTTTTCATTTCGATCTCCTTAATCTATGTCAAAATGTGAGAGTGTATTTGCAAATACATCATCAAGCTCTGAGCTCTTTTTTACCATTATCTGAATTTCCCTTTCCATATAAGGAAGAATACGTAAAATTACACCTGTTGGAGGGGAAGGTAGTCCAGAAAACATACTCATAGTAATGAGCGCAAAAACATTCTCTTCTTCCCTTAATTCATGTTCTATGAGGGAGAGCGCGCTCTCCCTCATAGCAGTATCAATTCCCTTAAAGAAAAGTTTGAGAGCCTCAAGAATTTTTTTCATTTCTATTTTGCTTTGCCTGTCTCCATCAAAGGCTTATACTCTTTATTGTAGGTTCTAAAGAAACCAACAAGTAAATACACTGCAAGTACAATCTCAATTACAACAAACGCACCAAGTATAGGTCTTATTGCAGCTGCTTGAGCTGGAACAACCTTGATAAGATACCAAATAAGTGCTACAAAAACGGTTAACCAGAGGAACATTGCAGGTATCAAAACAAGAAGAAGTGTTCCCCCTGATACTTTTTGTACTCTCTTAACCCAATTTGCACCAGTAAGAAGTGCAATGGAAGCAAGCATTTGGTTTGTTCCCGCAAAGCCTGCCCAAAGAGCAGTATAAGCATTTCCACCATATCTAATTAAGAAGAAGCCAAGTGCTGCAGCAATTATAGAAGCGACCCATCTATTGTGTAAAAAGTCATGAAGACCTTTGGAAACATCTTTTAGGGGCTCAACTAATTCCTGGAAGGCGTATCTTGCAAGTCTGTTTGTTGTATCAAGTGTCGTAAGGACAAAGGCAGAAAGCCAAAGTCCTCCTAATACAATTCCAACTCTTGCAGGAACTCCATATGCAGCTTTAAGAAGTTCACCAAAGGACTTTGTGAAAAGTCCCCCAGCACCACCTACTATAGCTTTTCCACTTGCATCCTTAAGGTTAATTATTAGGTTTCCATATTGTGCCATATAGGAAGGATTGGAAAGTTGCATTGCATCAATTCCAGGCTTTGCTTGAGCTATTACATCTTTAAACCCCTGAATAATGCCTAAACCAAAGGCTCCAATTGAAGTAATAACAAGAGTAGAGACCATCCCTTCCATAAACATGGCACCATATCCTACAAAAAGACCTGAAAGTTCGTTATCAAGCTGTTTTGATGAAGTACCAGATCCTACAATTGAGTGGAAACCAGAGAGAGCACCGCACGCAATAACAAGAGGAATTGTAGGCCAGAAAGGAGAGGGAACTGTTGGTGAAACAACATTTGCAGAGAAACTTGTAAATGCAGGCCAATTGAAAGGCTTGAATACAATCAGTGCAGCAATCATTCCAATTATTACCCCGCCCCAAAGTATATAAGAATTGAGGTAATCTCTAGGCTGAAGTAAGAACCAAACAGGAAGAGATGCAGCAAGAACAATGTAAATCAATTGACCCCAGTAAAGTGCATCAAGTGAAACTTTCCAGGGAAACACAAACCCAAGATAAATTGCAAGTATTGTTAGTACAACTCCTATTGCAGAAGATAGCCAGAAGGGTAACTTTGTCTTATAAAGCAATTGACCTTCAATAAGTGCTGCAACCATAAATAAAAGTGATGCAGTTAAAATCTCGGGAGTGCTGTTTGCAAGAGGACCAAATACTCCCATAAATGCTGCGATAACAAGAATCATTGCAAAATAGACATAAAGCTCAAATACATACTTTATGTCCTTACCCATTAGCTCTCCTGCAACCCATTGAATAGATTTTCCATCATAACGGACAGAAGCCATTAATGCAAGATAATCATGAACAGAACCAATAAACAAGTTTCCAAACCATACCCAGAGCAATGCAGGAAGCCAACCCCACACAACTGCAATTGCTGGTCCTACAATTGGTCCCGCACCTGCAATTGAGGCAAAGTGGTGTCCAAAAAGAACAAACTTATTCGCAGGAACATAGTCCACATTGTCCCTTAATCTTACAGCGGGTGTCTCTTTGTTAGGATCTGCCTTTACTACATTTTTTTCAAGGCTCTTGCCATAGGTAAAGTAGAAGAAGAGATAAAAAATTGCACCTACTAATACAATAATACCAGTATACATAACTCACCTCCTTTAAATTTTTTAAAGTTTCTTGAGGCTCTCATACATACCCTCAATATATTTTAACACGAAATTTAACAAGTCAACAAAAATCAAGTGAAAGTAAAAAATTGACTAATAAAAGTTAAAAAATTGAAGTTAAATTTCTTAAAATTTAAAGATTTCTCTAAACTCACTTTGTCGATGCGGTGAAAGTGGAAGTCTATCTCCATTATCCATTTCTATAAGATACCTTCCCTTAAACCAAGGAATAATTTTAGAGATTTTAGATAAATTAATGAGATACTCTTTATTTATTCTAAAAAAACCAAAAGTAGAAAACCTATTTTCTGCACCTTGAAGATTGAGTCCCTTAACAGGCATCTCCTCTTTTCCTTTTTTAATGTATAGTTTGCCCCCTTCAGTAAAGAAATACGATATATCGCCTAACCTCACAAGCAAAAGTTCGTCCTTTAAATTACACACAACAAAATTCTCTTTTTTGTTTTCTTTTTGAGAAAGCACATTTTTAATCTTTACAATTGTTTTAAAAAATCTACCTTCATCAATTGGCTTTAGAATATAGTCAATTGCACCAACATCAAAGGCATCTACTGCGAATTCAGAATAGGCAGTTACAAAAATAATCAGAGGAAAATCTTTAAACTCTTTTATCTGATTTGCAAGTTTTACACCAGAAATGCCACCTAAATTTATATCAAGAAAAATAACCTCTACTGCATTTTGAGATACAAAATTAAATGCTGTAACTGCATCTTCAAATTCACCCAAAATTTTCACTTCGGGAAATTTTTGAAGAAGTCTTTTTAACTCTTCCCTTGCAGGTTCTTCGTCATCGACGATAATCGCTCTAATATCCAATTTGGAGTGCCTCCTTTTGGTATCCCAATTATAACTTTAGTTCCTTCATTAATTCTACTTTTAATCTTAAACATTGCATTACTACCAAAAAGATTTAAAACCCTATCTCTCACATTTTTAAGTCCAAAAGATTTTTTATTTTCAGAACTATTAAATATAGTTTTAAGAGTTTCTTCGCTTATACCTTTCCCATTGTCTTCTACAACAAGATAAACATAATCCCCCCTTCTGTAAGCTATGATTTTTATAGTAATATTCCTTTTAGTTAAAGAAAACCCATGCTTTACGGCATTTTCAACAATTGGCTGCAAAATCAATGCTGGAATCTTTATATCGTAAAGGCTTGAATCAATATTAAATTCATAATTTAGGCGCTCTTTGAACCTTTCTTTTTCGATCTCAAGATATGCCTTCACAAGACTAATTTCTTCGTCCAATGTGGAAAGTGTCTCTTCGGCTTCAATTGTCTTCCTCAATATAAATGAGAGTTTTTTAACCAATTCCCCACCTTTTTCAGGGTCGGTTCTTGCAATATAACTTATAGTATTCAGACTGTTAAAAAGAAAATGTGGGTTAATTCTTGATTGGAGCGCCTTAAGTTGAAAAAGGGTCTTCATCTTTTTTTCAGTCTCAAGCTTATTTAGTTCAACCTGTAAAGAAAGGATATTAGCTAATCCTTTTGCCATTTCAACATCAAATAGTGTCATCGTATTGCGTTCTTTTCTATAAAGTTTAAGGGCACCAAATACATTTCCCTCTGAATCTTTTAAGGGAACAACGATGCCTGACATAAGGGGACAATCTTTTACGGAACAACCTATGTCAAATTCATTCTTCATAAGAATTATCTTTCCGCTACTCAATGCTTTCTTTGTTGATATTGTTAAAATAGGAGAAAGCGGCTTGTGGTGATAAGAACCAATTCCACGGAAAGCAAGAATTTTTTCTGTATCAGTTATTCCAACTGCATCAAGGTTAGTATTTTCAAGTATAACTTTAACTGTTTCATCAGCAGTTTCAGGTGTAAGCCCTTTACTTAGGATTGGCAAAGTTTTTTCGGTAATCTTAAGAACCTTTTCCGCAGTTATTGCCGAAACGATTTCTTTTTCCATAAAGGACACTTTTATTACAAGCAAAAACAACCCAACACCCACTGCATTTGCTGAAATCATTGGTCCTGAAACAGTTTTAATGAGAGTAAGCGCCTTGTTAAAGGGAGGAGATATGAGAAGCACAAGCAACATATGAAAACTTTCTGCTAAGATAGCGAATGTAAATCCTAAGAGAGGGGAAAAATATTTTCCTTTTTTTCTTGTATAAAGTAATCCTGCAAAAATACCATTTAATATCGTCGCAAGTGCACAAGAATTTGCCGTAAAGCCACCAAGATAAGCCCTATGCATACCCCCCATAATTCCTGCAATAAGACCAACAATAGGACCTCCAAAAAGCCCACCGGTGATTGCACCTACATCTCTAATATTTGCAATCGCATCGTTAGTTTGGACGCCAAGAAGCGTTCCCAACATTGAAATAAAACCAAAGAACAAACCAAGGTATATTTGTTTTTTTACAGAGGATTCGAGATTGAATAGAGCTCTTGCAATTGGAGTTTGGGTAAGAATAAATGCAACAGTTATTATAACTGTAAGTGACTGAAATAACCATACATACAAAGAAAATTTACTCAAATACAAATTAATCATCAATAAATTATACAAAAAATACTATAATGTTATAATGGAAAAAATAAAAGTAAAAGGAATTGAGATTTTAAAATTCGTGTTTAATCCTCTTTCCACAAACTGCTACCTTATAAATGCAAATGGTTATTCTATTGTTGTTGATCCCTCAAATATGAGTGACTATGAGACAGAGGAACTCGTCCATGAAATTAGAAATCCAAATTTATATATTTTCAATACACATGGTCATTTTGACCACATAGTGGGTAATGGTATTTTAAAAAAGTTTTATGCTAATTCTAAAATAGTTATCCATAAAAACGACTCAGAAATGCTTTTAGATCCAAATAAAAATAAATCTTACATAGCAGGAATCGAAATAATTTCGCCTCCACCAGATATTGAAATCGAGGAAGAAACTGAGTACTTAATATGTGGAATAAATCTAAAAATCATACATACACCCGGCCATACGAAAGGAAGTATATCGATTATCGGTGATAATTTTGTTTTTACAGGAGACACATTATTGCAAGAAACTGTGGGAATTGCAAAAGATTATCAAAACGCCTTTAACGAACTCATTGATTCAATAAAAAATAAATTGCTTATTTTAAACGACGAATTTATCGTCTTGCCCGGACACGGAGAAATAACAAAAATCGGTGATGAGAGAGCTTTTAATCCATTTTTAAATTAACTTTGCAAAATCAGAAAATTCCATAAAATATTTACGTATGAGAAAAATATTTGGAACAGATGGAGCAAGAGGCATTGCAAATATAGAAATTACACCTGAAATTTCTTTAAGAATAGGTGTTGCAATAGGGAAACTCTTTTACGGAAATGGACCAATTCTTATTGGTGAAGATACAAGGCTGTCATCAGAAATGTTAAGGCTTGCTCTTGCAACAGGTATTATAAGTGCTTCAACAGATGTAACAATCGGCTTTATTATGCCAACACCTGCGGTATCTTTGCTTTTACGAATTATGAAAAATTTCTCAGCAGGGTGTGTCGTTTCGGCATCACACAATCCTATTGAATTTAACGGAATCAAGATATTTGACAAAAATGGGTTTAAACTGAGCGATGAGAATGAAGAGTATATTGAAGAACTTATGGAAAGTAACATCGAAAGAAGCCCTGTAAACATTGGCAGAGTTTTTTACGACGAAAATATAAGAGATTTTTATGTTGACTATATAGCAGGTAGATTTCCTTTAAATCTTTCAAATTTGAAGATTGCGCTTGATTTAGCAAATGGATCTACATACTACACAACTCCTCAAACTCTAAAAAAACTCACCGCACAAATTTTCCCAATTAACGATAAACCTGATGGACACCGAATTAATGTAGAATGTGGTTCAACCCATCCACAGGTAATTTCAAGACATACAGTAAATAGTGGAGCTCACATTGGCATCTCACACGATGGTGACGGCGATAGAGTAATACTTTCTGATGAAACAGGAAGAATTGTAGATGGCGATGATATAATGGTTATACTTGGAAGACACTTCAAAAAGAAAGGACTTCTTAAAAATAATACAATTGTTGGAACTGTTATGACAAACCTTGCTATAGAAAATATTTTGAAAAGCGAAGGTATAAATTTCAAGAGAGCTCCCGTTGGCGACAGATATGTACTACAAGAGATGCTAAAATCAGGAGCAATTCTTGGAGGAGAACAATCAGGGCATATTATAAACTTGCTTGAGAGTGTTACAGGAGATGGCTTAATTACAGCACTAAGTGTGCTAGAAGTTATGGTAGAGGAACAAAAACCTCTATCAAAATTAGTTGAAGGGCTTGAAAGGTTCCCTCAAATATTAGTTAATGCAAAAGTAAAAGACAAAGATGTCATAAACGATGAAAAATTCAAACAATTCGTAAGAGAAATGGAAAAGGAGTTAAAGACTGGAAGAATTATAATAAGATCTTCAGGAACCGAGCCTGTAATACGTATAATGGTTGAAGGTGATAACGAGATAAAAATTAGAGATATAGCAAATAGAATAAAAGAATATTTGGAGGTTTGAAATGTGCGGAATAGTTGGTTATATTGGAGATAAAGATGCATTACCAATTCTCATTGATGGACTTAAAAGACTTGAATACAGAGGATATGACTCAGCAGGAGTTGCCATTCTGGGAGATGATCTTCATGTTGTTAAAACGGCAGGACGCATTAAAGACCTTGAGGAAAGGCTTAAAGGAACAGAACTTAAAGGACATCTTGGCATTGCACACACAAGATGGGCGACCCACGGTATACCAAATGATGTAAACGCCCACCCTCACTTTAGCGAAAGCAAAAATATAGTTGTAATTCACAATGGAATAATTGAAAATTATCTTGAATTAAAAAAAATGCTTATAAAAGAAGGAAAAACTTTCAGAACTGAAACTGACACAGAAGTAATAGCATATCTCATTGAAGAGTTTTATGAAGGAGATCTCCTAAAAGCAGTTCAAAAAGCTATATCTATGTTGGAAGGCTCTTATGCACTTGCAATCCTAAGTAAAGAAGAAAAAGATCACTTTGTTGCGGTAAGGAAGGATAGTCCTCTTGTAGGGGGTCTTGGAAAAGGGGAAAATTTCATCGCATCAGATATTCCCGCAGTCCTTCCATACACAAAAGATATAGTTATATTTGAAAATGGAGATATAGTAGATGTCTTTAAAGACAAAACTATTATTTATGATAAGAATCTCAACATCATTGAAAGAACAGTTCATAAAATTGACTGGGACATAAGTGATGCTCAAAAAGGTGGTTTTAAACACTTTATGCTTAAGGAGATTTTCGAAGAGCCTGATGTGATCGTTGAAGCAATGAGAGGACGTGTTAAAAATGGAAAGATTGAGGTTTCAGAGTTAGATTTTGATAAGGATTACTTAAAGAATGTTAATCAAGTTTATTTTGTTGCATGTGGTACTGCATATCATGCAGGACTTGTTGGAAAGTATCTTGTTGAAAAATATCTTGGAATTCCCTCGCAAGCAGAGGTTGCATCTGAATTCCGATACAGAAATCCAGTTATCGATGAAAGAACTCTCGTGTTTGTCGTAAGTCAATCGGGAGAAACCGCTGATACTCTTGCGGGATTAAGACTTGCAAAAGAAAAGAAGGCAAAAACAATAGGAATAGTCAATGTTGTAGGAAGCTCCGTTGCAAGAGAAGTTGACAAAGTTGTTTACATCCAGGCAGGACCTGAAATTGCTGTGGCTTCAACAAAAGCCTATGTTGCACAGGTTGAAGTTATTACTCTAACAATTTTATACTTAGCAAAACTTATTGGAAAACTTGATGAATACAACGAGAAATTGTTTGTTGAAGAATTCCAAAAATTAGAAGGTTTTGCGAGAGAAATTTTAGATAACAAAGAGGAAATTGCAACCTTTGTTTCAACGACAAAAAACATCGAGGAGACCTTCTTTATAGGAAGAAACCTTGACTTTGCGTTGTCTTTGGAGGGAGCACTTAAACTTAAAGAAATCGCCTATGTACATGCAGAAGGATATCCAGCAGGAGAACTGAAGCATGGACCCCTTGCGCTTATCACTCCAAACTCGCTTACCATTGCAGTTAACACTTATTCTCCCTTGTTAGATAAAACCATAAGTAATATTAAAGAGGTCAAAGCAAGAGGTGGAAAGGTGCTTGCAGTTGCAAAAAGAAACAACGAAAGAATAAAAGATGTTGCAGATTCTGTCTTTTATGTTCCGAATGTTTTAGATGACCTAACGCCAATTATTACTGTTATTCCATTACAACTTTTTGCATATTACATGGCAGATGCAAGAGGCCTTGATATAGATAAGCCAAGAAACTTAGCAAAGTCGGTAACAGTCGAATAAATAAAAACCAAAAAATTCTACATAAACCCTTGACAATAATTTAAAAATCTGTATCATTGTGTATAGTGGGGCTATAGCTCAGTTGGTAGAGCGCCTCCTTGGCGTGGAGGAGGTCAGGGGTTCGACTCCCCTTAGCTCCACCAATTTTTTTAACACTACGAGGTGTTAGATGGAAAAAGAATATAACCCAAAAGAATTTGAAGAAAAATGGTACAAGTATTGGGAAGAAAATAAACTATTCAAAGCAGAAGACTTCTCAAAGAAGCCGAAGTTTTACATATTGGTAATGTTTCCATACCCTTCAGGATCAGGTTTACATGTAGGACATTGCAGAAATTACATACCTGCAGATACCTATGCAAGATATAAACGAATGCAGGGCTTCAACGTTTTACACCCTATTGGATATGATGCATTTGGGCTTCCAGCAGAAAATTACGCAATAGAACATGGTGTGCATCCAAAAGAATCAACTTACAAAAATATCGAAAATTTTAGAAGGCAATTAAAAATGCTTGGTCTTTCATATGACTGGGATAGAGAATTTGCAACATCAGATCCCGAATATTACAAGTGGACGGAATGGTTTTTTGAGTTACTCTTTAAGCGTGGACTTGCATATCAGGATAGAAGCTTCCAATGGTGGTGTCCTCATTGTAAAACGGTTCTTGCAAATGAACAAATCATAGATGGGAAGTGTTGGCGTTGTGGAACACCAGTTGTAAAAAAGGAACTCAAAGAGTGGTTCTTTAGAATTACACAATACGCAGACAAACTTCTTGAAGGTCTCGATAGAATTGATTGGCCTGAACGCATTAAATCAATGCAAAAGAACTGGATCGGTCGTTCAGAAGGAGCAGAGATTATATTTAAAGGAATTGGTCCTGACGGAACAGAATATGACCTTCCTGTATTTACAACAAGAATTGATACGATTTTTGGTGTAACATTTCTCGCAATTGCACCAGAACATCCACTTGTAATGAAATTAACAAGAGAAGACAAAGTAGAGGAAGTTAAAAAATATATCGAAGAGGCTCTTAGAAAATTCGAAACAGAGAGACTTTCGACAGAAAAAGAGAAAACCGGAGTTTTTACAGGTTGTTTTGCACGAAATCCTTTTACAAATGAACTTGTTCCAATTTATGTTGGCGACTATGTGGTTTATTCATACGGGACAGGTGCTGTAATGGGTGTTCCCGCACACGACGAAAGAGATTTCCAGTTTGCAAAAAAGCATAATCTTCCAATAAAAGTTGTAATCTCAAAAGACGGCAATCCTGTTGAAACCCTTGAAGAAGCATTCACAGAAGATGGAATCTTAATAAATTCAAACGGTTTTTCAGGCTTAAAGTCAGATGAAGCAAGAAAGCAACTTACAAAATATGCAGAAGAAAGCGGATTCGGAAAAGGTGTTGTAAGATATAAAATAAGGGATTGGCTTATATCAAGGCAAAGATATTGGGGAGCACCAATTCCAATCATTCATTGTCCCGAGCATGGAGCAGTTCCTGTACCCGAAGAGGAATTGCCAGTTCTCCTTCCAGATGAAGTTGATTTTACACCACGCGATACAGGTGAATCTCCTCTTGCAAATAACCCTGATTTTGTAAATACCACATGTCCTTTATGCGGCAAACCTTCCAAAAGAGAGACTGATACGCAAGATGGGTTTGCTTGCTCTTCGTGGTATTTTTTAAGATATGCAGATCCACATAACGACAAAGCACCATTTGATAAAGAAAAGATAAAATATTGGCTACCTGTTGATCTTTATATTGGCGGAGCAGAACATGCAGTTATGCACCTCTTATACTCACGCTTCTACACTAAAGTAATGTATGATGCAGGCCTTATAGATTTTGACGAACCATTTAAAAAATTGCTCAATCAAGGAATGATTCTCGGAGCAGATCATCAAAAGATGAGTAAATCAAGAGGAAATGTAGTAAATCCAGATGATGTGATAAAAGAGTATGGAGCAGACACTCTAAGAGCATATATACTCTTCATTGGACCTCTTGATACAGATGCACCCTGGAGTACCGAGGGTATAAATGGCGTTAATAGATTTATAAAAAGAATGTGGAATCTATTTATTCAGTTAGAAAATAAATCCATAGGGAAAGAAAAACCTATAGAAAAAGAAATAGAGCTAATGACTGATAAGATGATCGTTAAAATTACAGAGCAAGTAGAGAAATTTAAGTTTAACACGATGATAAGTAGTTTTATGGAGTGGCTCAATTTCCTTTCAAAAATTATGCAAGAAGACCCGGAAGTAATGGAAACTAAGGCATTTAGAGAATCAGTTCTCACTTTCCTAACCATGATTGCACCTGCAACACCATTTGTATCAGAGGAACTCTATCATAGATTAGGAGAAACTGGAAGCATTCATACAAAAGAATGGCCAAAACCAAAGGGAATTTATAAAGAAGAATATGTAACAATTATAGTTCAGGTAAACGGAAAACTGAGAGATAAGATAGAGGTAGAAGCAGGAAGCGAACTTGAAGATGTACTTGATTTAGTTAAAAAATCTGATAAAATAGCAAGGTTAGGTATTGATTTTGATAAAGCAAAATACATTTTTGTAAAGGATAAATTAATAAATATTGTTGCTTAGGAGGATAAAATGGCGCAACCTAAAAAGAAAACAACGCACTCAAGAAGCAGAATGAGAAAGATTAAAGAGAAACTCGATTCCTTAAACCTTGTTGAGTGTCCTCATTGCCACAACCTTATTCCACCTCACAAAGTATGTCCTTACTGCGGATATTACGAAGGAAAAGAGGTAGTTAAGGTAGAGACAAAGGAAAAATAATTCTTTAAAGATCTCTCATGGCAGAGAAACCTTTAGAAAAGGCTTTTAAAGAACGAATTGATGCCTTGGAGAAGATTGTAGGACGGAAGATTCCCAAGAGATGCAGAGAAACCTTTATAACTGCAGTTACTCACTCATCTTTTTCAGGAGAACACAAAAATTACCGTTCGAATGAAAGGCTTGAGTTTTTGGGAGATTCCGTCCTTTCGCTTTCAATCACTCATTATCTTCTCTGCACTTATAAGGATTTAACTGAAGGTGAATTGAGTAGAAAAAGGGCTTATCTTGTTTCCGAAAAGAGCCTTTCAAAAAAAGCAGAGATTGTTGGAATTGGAGATTTAATGCTCTTTGGAAAGGGAGAAAATAAAAGTGGTGGTAAATTTAAAGGAGCAATTCTTGCAGATGCATTTGAGGCATTAACAGCTGCAATATTTCTGTGCTTCGGTTTCGAAGAAGCAGAAAAATTTATAACGAATGTTTTCAAAACAGAACTTGAGAATGCAGGTAGCATTGAAACTATTGACGCAAAAACAAAACTGCAAGAGAAAATTCAAAAGGTCATACATAAAGTCCCTGAATACAGAATTGTGAAAGAGGAAAAGATCGACGATACAAAATATTTTGTTGCGGAAGTAAGGCTCAACGGAAAAGTTTTAGGAGAAGGAAAAGGAAAAACTAAGAAAGAAGCAGAAGAAAAAGCTGCTGAGGTTGCACTTGAGAATGAATATATTCGAGAAATTGAAAAATCTGTTTAGCAAAAAGGATTTAGCAACAGAAGAAATTGAAGAATTTCTTATTTCAAAAAATTTCGGAATAAAGTTCACAGAAGAGTTTATAGAAAAGCTTAAGGAAAGCAAAATTGACTATTTGGAGCTTTTTGAAAAACTAATTAGAGAAACATTCAACAGTGTTGATACAAAAGTTAATACGGATGGGCCAAAGCCTGTGATTTTTGTCTTTGCTGGATCAAATGGATCTGGCAAAACAACAAGTATTGCAAAAATAGCAAATTACCACAAAAAGAGAGGATTTAAAAATATTTTACTTATCGCAGGTGACACCTTTAGATCTGGTGCAACGGAACAGCTCTCAATATGGGCAGAACGTATTGACGTTGATATAGTTAAAGGGCAATCAGGTCAAGACCCTGCAAGCGTTGTATTTGATGGACTTTCAAAAGAAGGCATCTATGATCTAATTCTTGTTGATACCTCAGGAAGAGTCGAAACAAATGAAAACCTACTTAGAGAATTAACAAAAATAGAGAAGGTTATACTTAATAAAAAAGGACATATAAATGAGGTTTTTCTTGTACTTGATAGTCTCACAGGCTTGAATGCATTTAATCAAATGGAAGCATTCGTAAAAGCAATAAATGTTACAGGCATTATACTCACTAAATTCGACTCAAATAGTGCACCAGGAGTCGTTGTTCCAATTGTTCAAACCTATAAAATCCCAGTTAAATTCATTGGAACAGGTGAGGGAATTGAAGATTTAGAAGAATTTTCTGTCGATACTTACATACACAAACTAACGGGAGGTACTAAATGAAAAACATAACGCCAAGAGAAAAGAAACTTATAAAAAAAGCAAGAGTAAAAGAATTACTGGAAGTTTATTCAAATTTACTCACGGATAAAGAAAGAAAGATTCTCACACTTTATACTGACCCAGCCTTAAGTGGAGCTGCCATTGCAAAGAAGTTAAAAGTTTCAAGGCAGGCAATTCATGATCACATAAGACGTGGCATCAACAAAATGGAAAGATGTGAAACAAAATCAAAATTATTAGAAAAAAGAAGAAGAAAAATGAAAATATTCCTTGAAATTGAGGGCATCCTTTCCAAAAAAGAACTCTCAAAAGAGGATGTGCAAACTTTGAATAAACTATTTGAACAATTAAAAGACTTGGATTAGGAGGCATACCATTTTTGAATCTTTAAAGGAAAGCATAAACACAGTCCTTAAAAAGCTACGTTCAAAAGGCCATTTAAGTGAAGCAGATATAAAAGCAGCTATTAAAGAAATTAGACTTGCACTACTTGAAGCAGATGTTAATTATAAGCTTGTAAAAGAAATTACCGAGAAAGTTGAAACTGAGGCAAAGTCCTCAAAAGTGCTAGAGAGTTTCACTCCCGCTGAACAAATTTTGTCAATTTTATATTCAGTCCTTGTAGACTACGTTGGACACTCAGAAAAGCTAAAACTTCATGGAGGTAAAAACTTCATTATACTTGTAGGTTTACAGGGAAACGGTAAAACTACCACAGCTGCCAAACTTGGATATTATCTAAAGAAGAAATTAAATTACAATCCAATTCTTGTGCCTTTTGATTTCAAACGTCCTGCAAGTTTCGATCAACTTATTCAACTTGGAAAATCAAATGACATTGCTTATCTTGATTTAAGAAATGAAGAAAATATGAGAATTGCTCTATCTAAAATTGATTCATATATGGAAAAAAATGGTTTTAATGTCGCTATCATAGATACTGCTGGGAGAAAAGAGATCGACACCCCTCTTATGGAAGAATTGAAGTTAATAAACAACTATTTTGAGGATCCAGAGACACTCATGGTAATGGATGTTACCTTGGGACAAACCTCATTGGATATAGTAAAGGGCTTTAAAGAATATCTCAAGATAACAGGGGGCATATTTACAAAATTTGATTCATCTGCTAAAGGTGGTAGTGTTTTATCCTTTAAATATGTAACGGGGAGCCCTGTAAAGTTTGTTGGAACCGGAGAAAAAATTCAAGATCTTGAACCATTTGACGGCGATGCTCTTATTTCAAGATTGGTTGGAAGAGGAGATTTAAAAGGACTCTTTGAAAAGGCACAAGAGGCAATTTCTCTTGAAGAGAGTGAAAAAATAGCAAAAGATTTCCAAAGTGGAAATTTTGACTTAAATGATTTAAAGATGCAACTTGAAAGTCTTCTTAAAATGGGAGGACTATCGAAAGTATTCTCAATGCTTCCAAATTTTTCAAATCTAAAGATTCCAAAAGAGTATATGGATGAAAAGGCATTGAGAAGGATGATTGCTATCATAAACGCAATGACAAAGGAAGAAAGAGCACATCCAGAAATTATAAATGCATCAAGAAAAGAACGCATTGCTAAGGGCACTCATGTAAGCAAAGCAGAAGTAAATCAACTTCTCAAAAACTTTGAAAATTTCAAAAAATTATCGAAAAACCTTAAGAATCTTGATATATCAAAATTTAGATTTTAATCCCCTTTTAAATTTACTCGATTTATAAAATAACTTGAAATAAGAATTAATATACCACCCAAAACTGCATATATTGTAAGTTTTTCTTTAAGAAGAAGTGTGCCGTAAAGCGTAGAAAAAAACGGAACAAGGTAGCCAACAAAAGAAGACTTTCCTGCACCAAACTTTGATATTGCGTAAAAGAAATATGTATATCCAATCCCATTGAGTACCACGCCAGCAAAAATAAGAGCAAAAATAGACTGATAAGTGAAATCTGGCGCTGGAAGTTTAAAAATTGGAATTGCAACCAATGAAAACAAAAAACCAAATATCATCAAATAGAAAGATGATGTAAATGCATCCATAAAGCTTGAAACCTTCTTAAGAAGAATAACCCCAATCGCATAAGAAATCGAAGCAAACGCTACAAGCAATAAATTCAGTATATTAATTGAAATCTTTGCTTTGATGAATTCGTTAAAGAAAATGAAAAATACACCTAAAAATCCAAACAGAAAATAAGGAACTAATTTGTAATTTAACTTTTCATTCGTAAATAAAATTGAAAATATCAATGCAAAAATTGGCGAACTTGCCAATAATAAAGATGCAATATAGCTTGGAACAGTCCTTTCACCGAAAGATATAAGAATTTGGGGTAAAAATGTGTCAAAAAAGGCCGCACTCAAAACAAAAATTAATGCATTTTTTTCAAATATAATATTCCTCTTTAAAATGAACTTTAAGATTATAAAAATTGATATTGCTCCAATAAGAAGTTTTAATGACACAAAAAGAATTGGATGAAAACTCTTTATGATGATTTTAATAAGTATATAATCTGACCCCCAGATAAGCGAAAGTGAAAGTATACTGAAAGTAAAATTATCTATGAGACTTTTAAGTTTTGCCATTTGTAAATTATACACAGTTCAAAATGCAAAAAAAATAAAAAAGCCCTGGCAGCGTCCTACTCTCCCGCACCGTCGCCGGTACAGTACCATCGGCCCTGAAGGGCTTAACTTCCGTGTTCGGAATGGGAACGGGTGTTTCCCCTTCGGTATGGCCACCAGAGCAAAAGGATTGTACCTTCAAAACTGCATGGGGTATAGTAAGTCCTCGACCTATTAGTACCCGTCAGCTAAACGCATTGCTGCGCTTACACCTCGGGCCTATCAACCTCGTAGTCTACGAGGGGTCTTACTCCTTGCTTGCGCAAGGATGGGAGGTCTAATCTTGGGGTAGGCTTCGCGCTTTAGATGCTTTCAGCGCTTATCCAGTAGAGACTTAGCTACCCAGCTCCTGCCCCTGGCGGGACAACTGGTCCACCAGCGGTCTCCTTCCCGGGGTCCTCTCGTACTACCGGGAAACCCCCTTCAAACCTCCTACGCCCGTAGCGGATTAGGACCGAACTGTCTCACGACGTTCTGAACCCAGCTCACGTACCGCTTTAACCGGCGAACAGCCGGACCCTTGGGACCTTATCCAGCCCCAGGATGCGATGAGCCGACATCGAGGTGCCAAACCTTCCCGTCGATGTGAACTCTCGGGAAAGATCAGCCTGTTATCCCCGGGGTAGCTTTTATCCGTTGAGCGACGGCGTTTCCACACACCACCGCCGGATCACTAAGCCCCACTTTCGTGTCTGTTCGACCTGTCGGTCTAAGCAGTCAAGCTCCCTTATGCCTTTGCACTCAACGGCTGATTTCCAACCAGCCTGAGGGAACCTTTGGGCACCTCCGTTACCTTTTAGGAGGCGACCGCCCCAGTCAAACTGCCCGCCTGACATTGTCCTCCCGCCCGATCAGGGCAAGGAGTTAGAACTTCAGCATACCAAGTGTGGTATTCCACCGGCGGCTCCCCCAGAGCTGGCGCCCTGGGTTCTCAGCCTCCCACATATCCTATACATGGTATACCGAAGTTCAGTATCAGGGTACAGTAAAGCTCCACGGGGTCTTTCCGTCCTGCTACGGGTAGGCCGCGTCTGCACGACCACCGTTATTTCACCGAATTCCTCTTCGAGACGGCGCTCAGATCGTTACGCTTTTCATGCGCGTCGGAACTTACCCGACAAGGTATTTCGCTACCTTAGGACCGTTATAGTTACGGCCGCCGTTCACCGGGGCTTAAGTTCGGAGCTTCGCGGGCTTACGCCCACTAACCCCTCCCTATAACCTTCCGGCACCGGGCAAGCGTCGGCCCCTATACGTCGTCTTTACGACTTTGCAGAGACCTGTGTTTTTGTTAAACAGTCGCCTGAGCCTGTTTACTGAGACCCGAAGAAGCAGTAGGAAGCAATGTTCCTACCACCCCTCCAGGCACCCCTTCTCCCGAAGTTACGGGGCAAACTTGCCGAGTTCCTTGAAGAGGATTCTTTCGAACGCCTTGGGAGCGTGCTCCCCGTCTACCTGTGTTGGATTGCGGTACGGGCACACATCTTCCTCGTTAGAGGTTTTTCTCGTGAGTGTGGAATCAGCCACTTCGCCTTGCGGCTCCCCATCGCTTCTCGGAGTTATCGCATCCAGGGATTTGCCTCCGGATGCCTCCTACCAGCTTGGACGCGGACGACCAAAACCGCGCATGGCCTATCCTCCTCCGTCACCCCTTCCTGATAACGGAAGATATGCGGTACAGGAATATTAACCTGTTGTCCATCACCTACGCCTTTCGGCCTCGGCTTAGGCCCGACTAACCCTGGGCGGACGAACCTTCCCCAGGAAACCTTAGACTTACGGCGGCAGGGATTCTCGCCCTGCTTTTCGTTACTCAACCCAAGATTCTCACTTCCAGTCGCTCCAGCACTCCTCACGGTATGCCTTCTCAGCAACTGGAACGCTCGCCTACCGCTCAAGATGTCCGAAGACATCTTGAACCCGCTGCTTCGGTAGTAGACTTAGCCCCGAACATTTTCGGCGCAGGACCGCTCGACTAGTGAGCTGTTACGCACTCTTTAAAGGATAGCTGCTTCTAAGCTAACCTCCTAGCTGTCTAAGCAGTCCCACATCCTTTGATGCACTTAGTCTACTTTAGGGACCTTAGCAGACGATCTGGGTTGTTTCCCTACTCGACGATGGACCTTAGAGCCCACCGACTCACTGGTAGGATACGGCAATGCGGTATTCGAAGTTTGGTTGGGTTCGGAAGTCTGGTAAGACCCCTAGCCCATCCAGAGCTCTACCCCCGCACGCTAATTTCCTACCGCTGCACCTAAATGCATTTCGGCGAGAACTAGCTATCTCCAGGTTCGGTTAGAATTTCTCTCCTACCCACAGCTCATCCGACGAGTTTTTTCCCCCGACCGGTTCGGGCCTCCACGGGCTCTTACACCCGTTTCACCCTGGCCATGGGTTGGCCACCTGGTTTCGAGTCTGATGACAGCGACTAACGCCCTATTCGGACTCGCTTTCGCTACGGCTCCGGGTTTCACCCCTTAGCCTTGCCACTGCCATCAACTCCTTGGGTCATACTTCAATAGGCACGCAGTCAGGCTGAAGCATTGCTGCTTCATAGCCCTCCTACCCATTGTAGGCACATGGTTTCAGGTTCTATTTCACTCCCCTCCCGGGGTTCTTTTCACCTTTCCCTCGCGGTACTATGTTCACTATCGGTCGCCGGAGTATTTAGCCTTGGAAGGTGGTCCTCCCTGATTCCCGCAGGGTTCCTCGTGTCCCGCGGTACTTGGGATCAAGCCTAGGAGTAAACTGCTTTTCGTCTACGGGACTATCACCCTCTTTGGTTGCTCTTTCCAAAGCATTCGACTAAGCAGTTTATTTTTAACTCCACACTCTCCTCACGGGGAGAGATGGCTTGTCCCACGACCCC
>PNIL01000041.1 GCA_002877955.1 Caldisericum exile
CTCCTCACTTCGTTCGTCGAAATGACAATTATTGGAAAAAGGCAAATCCCCCATCAACCGTTAGAAAGGGAAGATGATCCCCATTTTAACTCTCTCGATTTTGAACTATTAAAAGAGTATGCAGAGGGATACGAACTTATAGCAATTGACGAGGCACAGTATATAAAAAACATAGGCAATTCTATTAAAATGATGCTTGATAATATCCCATCGCTTAAAACAATATTGACTGGTTCGTCTTCGTTTAATTTGATAGGACAAGTTGGAGAGCCGCTAAATGGAAGAAAAATAACTCTCGAAATGTTTCCAATTGCGCAGATGGAACTTGCAAAACTTATGAACCGATATGAATTAAAAGAAAAATTAGAGTATTTTCTAATATATGGAGAATATCCCGCTTATAACCTCAAAAAATAACAGCGAAAAAATGGAAATCATTCATGAAATTGTCGATTAATATTTACTCAAAGATATCCTCATATTTGAAAAAGTAGCAAAGTGCTTCTTGACCTTCTTAAGCTCCTTGCATCCCAAATCGAAAAGGAGGTTTCTTTAAACGAAATATCACAACATGTTCTTATTGATGTTAAGACAGTAAAAAGATATATCGATTTACTGGTTAAATCGTATGTTATTTTTCCTCTTACTCCGTTTTCAAAAAATCTAAGAAGCGAGATTAGTGGTAAAAACAAGTATTACTTTTACGACACTGGGGTAAGAAATGGAATAATAAATAACTTTAACAGATTAGATTCAAGGAATGATGTTGGCGCTCTCTTGGAGAACTGTATAATAGCAGAGAGACTGAAAAAAACAAAAATACATGAGAACTTTTACAAATTTGTACTTCTGGAGAACATACACCAAGGGAAAATTGACCTAATAAAAGAATCTCAAGGGAGAAATACCTGTTAGATAGTAATTTTGAACTTGCAAAAATTTGGTTTAGCATCTATAATATGCTGTAAGGAGGCTTGATAGTATGAATACAGTAAGACATGTAAAAATTGTATCAAAAAAGCCTTTCTGGAACATTGATAAGGCGCATGATTGCAGAGCATGTCAAACTCCATGCAAATCTGCATGCAAAACAAGTGTAACCGTTGGAAATCAGGTTTGTGAAATAAAGAAACCTGTTAAAAGGTGGATCTGGTAGTATAAATGTTTGATAAATCTTTAGTACATCTTTTCCCCTTTAATGGGGAATTTTTTGCTGTTGATGTAAATTCTGGAAGCCTCTTAAATTTAGATGACGCAACTTATTTTTATTTAGAGAAACTCGAAGAAACAGATTCAAAGGAAGAGGCTTTTAATTTAACTAAAGAAAAATATGGTAAAGAAATTGCACAGGAGATACAAGAAGAAGTCAATGAACTTATAAAAGACGGGATTCTTTTTTCAAAACCTCCCAAGTACTTTGAGTCTAACCTCATATTGAAATCAATGTGTCTTAATGTTGCACACTCCTGTAATTTTGGATGTCTCTACTGCTTTGCAAAAAAAGGGAATTACGGTGGATCTGATGCTCTTATGAGTTTTGATGTTGCAAAGGCCGCAATTGACTATCTTGCAAAAAATTCACCTGGACGTGAGGCACTTGAAGTCGATTTCTTTGGCGGAGAGCCTCTTCTCAATTTTGAAGTGGTAAAGAAAACAATAGAATACGCCAAGGAAACTTATAAAGACAAAAATTGGAGATTCACAATAACAACAAATGGAAGTCTTCTTTCCGATGAGATTGAGAACTTCCTTTTTGATAATGATGTGAGTATTGTATTAAGCCTCGATGGTGATAAATCTGTAAACGACAAATACAGAGTGTTTAGAAATGGTAAGGGCACATTTGATTTGGTATTTCCAAAGATAAAGAAAGTTGCAGTTCATAGAGCCGAATCAGGTGGATACTATGTAAGGGGCACTTACACTCATGATACACTTGAAATATCAAAAACCGTTATGGATTTGCATAATTTTGGCTTTAAATATATTTCTCTTGAGCCTGTTGTAACAAAGGAAGAAGATATTAGTATCAAAAAAGAAGACTTATCAATTCTTAAGAAGGAATATGAGCGCCTTGCTATAGAATATGTAAATTCACAGAAAGATGAAACATGGAACTTCTTTCACTTTAATCTTGATTTGGAGGCAGGTCCATGCATTCAAAAACGCATTCATGGTTGTGGTGCAGGTGTTGAGTACATTGCAGTTTCACCTGATGGGTCAATATATCCCTGCCATCAATTTGACGGCATAAAAGAAACAAAATTAGGAGATGTGTTTACAGGTATTACAAATAAAGAACTCCAAGAAAAATTTAGAAAGGCAAACTTTCTTTTTAATAAAGAAGAATGTGCAAAATGTTGGGCAAGATTCTATTGCTCGGGTGGTTGCCTTGCAAATAATTATGTTATGAACGGTGATATCTTTAAACCATATGAAATCGGTTGTGAAATTCAAAAAATGCGAATTGAGGCAGCGCTTTACGTTGCATATAAGTTAAGAGAACTTGGCATTGAAGTTCCAACAACACAACTTTCTGAAAAAAGAGATTCAGTAAAGTAATTAGATCTTGCTGAAGGCTTCTTTTAATTTCTTATAAGTTTCTTCAATTGCCTCAGGAATTACGCGTGTTTCCCCAAACACAGACATAAAATTAGTATCCCCACCCCAGCGTGGTACAATATGGAAGTGAAGGTGTTCTTCTCCTGCACCAGCCGCACGACCAATATTAACACCGATGTTAAAGCCTTCGGGATGATAAACAGTTTCAAGTACTTTAACTGCAAGGCCTAAAAAGTACATAATCTCTGTTTGCTCGTCTTTGTTAAGGTCATATGGAAATTTAACATGCCTTTTGGGACAAATCATTATGTGTCCTGAGTTATACGGATAACGATTGAGGATTATTATTGCAAAATTCCCTCGCTTTACAATAAGATTCTCCTCATCGTTTGAAGAATTTGCTGCAACACAAATAAAGCAATCTCTATCTTTTTTATGTGCATTTTGAATATAAGTTTTACGCCAAGGTGCAAACAAATTTCTCATACAAAATTGTAATTTATATTTCAAACCTTTACTCTTCGGAAATATCTTCTCCTCGTTTTCTTCCCTTGTTTTTGATAATTTGCCTTACATAATCTATAAATTTTCTTACTTCTTCCAAATCTTCATCATCAATATCTTGGATTTTTTTGTTCTTGCCTTTGAAACTTAGAAGCTTCAACAGGGCTAACCTCCTTAATGCAGTTTTTGTATCAATTCGACCATCAGCCCAGTCATCCCAAATTGCATGGACAATCCCGTAAAATTCCGCAATGGAATCAAGCCCCGGTTCATTAACATCGATAACTTCTTTCCCAAGATACTTGTAGCGCTCTTCACGTTCCTCTTGTGAAAGGGTTTTAGAGCTTTCTTTAAGATAATCGTGTATTTTCATACCCCCTCCTTTTAAATAATCTAACCTTTAAGTTTATTCTCGAGATCTTGCAATATCGATTTTATCTCCCCAATTTCCTTTTTAAGAGATTCAACATCCTGCTTTAGCTTTTCAATATCTATATCCTCATAATCTTCATCATCAAATTCCTCAATTTCTTCATCGTATTCTTCGAAGTCCTCTGCTATTACATCATCAATAACATCATCAATAGTTCCTTCTGCACCAACCACCACATCAATGCCCGCTTCATCAAAGGCAGTCATCATATGCTCTCCCATATTGCCTGAAACTACCATTTCAACACCTTTCTCCTTAAGAAAATTTACAACCTCATCGTGTGCATGAGCACCTGCGTAAGGATTTGCAATAGATTCAACATTCTTTACATCATCGCCTTCAACTTCAACAATCACAAAATACGGTGCATGTCCAAAATGCTCAGAAATTAAACTTTCAAGACCTTTTGCTTCATCTGTTACAAACGCAATTTTCATTTATTCGCCTCCATAATTGTTTTTACTAAACACACCTATATTACTTCTGAAAATTCTAATACCTCGAAATTCTTAAAAACTCTAATAAAAATTTCTTTCTATTTTATTATATCATATTTTAAAAAGTTTTTGACATACGAAAAATTAGTATTATAATTTAGAGTGATGTTTACATTACTAATACTTTTAGCAATTTTAGGGATTTTTAGTGGAATTTTTGTATTCTACAGGGAGAAATTTTTAGAAAAAACAGACCATATTGATACTCCGTTAGTTTCTATTATAATCCCCGCAAGAAATGAAGAAAAGAATATTAAAAAAATCCTTGAAAATCTCAAAGATTGTAACTACCCAAATCTTGAAATTATTGTTGTTGATGATAATTCAATCGATTTGACCTCTCAGATTTCAAGATCTTTTGGAGTAAAAGTCATCCGTATAGTAGAACGCGAAGAAGGTTTCCTTGGAAAACCATACGCATGTCTTAAGGGCTTTGAAAATTCACATGGAGATATCTTAATATTTGTCGATGCAGATGTAGAGCTTGAAAAGGACGCCATTGGTAGTATCGTAAAAGAAGTTTTAGAAAAAAACGCAGTAGTGTCAGTTTGGCCAAAACATATAGTAAAGGAACCATACGAAAATTTGTCAATGATATTTGCAATAATTTCAGCAATGGCATCAAAAAGTTTTACTATCTTTGAAAACACAAAACCAATTGGGATTTATGGCCCTCTAATTGCAGTATCAAGAGAAAACTATATCAAAGCAGGCACACACTATGTTGTTAAAAACGAAGTTGTTGAGGACTTCAAACTTGGGCAAGCATTTTTAAAGGCAAGCATACCTATCATAAATTTCCTTGGAGGAGATCTCGTAAAATTTCGCATGTATCCAGATGGGCTTAATTCCCTTTTCAAAGGATGGGCTAAAAATTCTGCACTTGGAAGCTCAGCAGTTGATTTTTCAATAGTTATACCAATATTGCTATTTTTGCTCGGTTCTTTGATCCCGCCACTTTACTACAATATATCCCCATTTTTTTATCTTTACATAGCTTATGTTGTATTAATTCGCATCTTTGCAAAAAGAGTAGGAGAATTTTCCATAATTTCGGCAATTCTTTATCCACTAATTGTTTTATTTACTCTTTTTGTTATAACATACTCTTTTTATGCAACATTCATCAGAGGTTTTGTTGAGTGGAAAGATGTAAAAATATTTACAAGAAGGTAGGTAATAACCTATGGAACACATAAGATTATTGGCACTTTATTTTTTAATAGAATTTTTGACAGGCTCGATAATGTTTTCCTATCTTATAGGACTTTTGCTTCACAAAGATATAAGAAAATATGGGGATGGAAACCCCGGTGGGTTCAATTTGTGGCATGCAGGAGGAAAAGTTGCAGGAATTGTAGGAAGTCTTCTTGATTTCTTAAAGGGAGCAATTCCTTTGTTCTTTATAGTAAAAAGCGGGAATTTTTCGACTTTTGAATTAAACATAATTGCCATTGCCCCACTTTTGGGTCATATATTTACTCCCCTGCTAAAAGGTAGAGGAGGAAAAGGTGTTGCAACAACCTTCGGAATTTGGGTTGCATTAACAAATTTTAGAATTGCAATACTCTTTGCAATTTCATTAATTTTGTATCCAATTATATTCCATAAAGGCTACGAAGAATCGCCAGAATACAATTCACTTAGAGTAGTAGGTTCATTCACTTTTATTGGTGTCTTTGTTTATATTCTGCATAAGGAGTTCCTTCTTGCTTGGTTTTTAAATATAATGCTTCTTATCTATTCCCACAGAAGGGAATTAAGTGATATACCTGTAAGACTCAAAGAAAGATTTTTAGGATAAACAGAGTTATTTCGATTTGGATTTTGTTGTTCGCTAAGACAATTTGAATAATGTTTTCATAATCGGGCTTCTAAAAGATAAAATTCCTTTGCAAAATAAAAATTGGGATTATAATAAATCGATGGAGGTGCAATTATGGCAGGAAATATGTATGAAGACCCAAAGGCAATCGGTGAAAAAGCGATGGACTTGCACAGGGCAATTTCATCATTAATGGAAGAGCTTGAAGCAATTGATTATTACAACCAGAGAGTTATGGCAACAACGGACCCAGAACTTAAAAAAATTCTTATCCACAATAGAGACGAAGAGAAAGAACACGCTGCAATGCTTATCGAGTACTTGAGGCGAGTTGATCCAAAATTTGAGCATGAGTTAAAGGATTATCTCTTTACGACAAAAGACTTTGGAGATATGGGCTAATAAAGTCACTCATATGAAAGTTGGAATCACTTTTAATTTAAAAAGAAGTGAAACAGAATTAGACGAATTTGACAGACCCATAACAATCGAAGCGATAAAAAGCGCTCTTGAAGCAAGGGGACACAAGGTTAAACTATATGAAGCAACCTCTCCCTTGCTCTTTTATTCGCTTACGATTGATAAACCTCAGTTTGTTTTCAATATTGCAGAAGGTAAATACGGAGCTTACAGAGAAGCGTTTGTCCCTGCAATTTTAGATGAACTTAGAATTCCTTACACTGGCTCATCAGTCTTATCGCTTGCAATCTCAATGGATAAGGTAATGACAAAAGAAGTGCTTATGTTTCATGGCATCCCAACACCAAAATTCAAGGTTTTCAAGGTAATTGATTCAATAGAAATTGGAGATCTCAATTACCCTGTTATTGTAAAGCCAATTTTTGAAGGGTCGAGTATTGGAATAACTTCAAAATCTATTTGCGTAAGTGATGCTGAATTAAAAGAAGCAATTGAAAAGGCATTCAAGAAATTCAAGAGACCCGTAATGGTTGAGGAGTTTATCGAAGGAACTGAAATAACAGTAGGTGTTATGGGAAATTTTCCACCACAAGTTTTACCACCCATGGAAATTGACTTTTCAACTCTTTCAAGAAGAGAGCTAAGAGCATCTCCTTATATTCAAACTTACAAATTTAAAACAGAGTATTCAGACAGGGCAAACTACTATCTTCCTGCAAGACTCCCGGAACATGTTTTACAAAAAATTACAGAGATTGTTAAAAATGCTTTTATTGCTCTAAGAAATAGAGATGTCGCAAGGTTCGATTTGCGTGTCGATAAGAATTACAATCCATATGTTCTCGAAGTAAATCCCCTTCCAGGACTTGATCCAGAACATTCAGATTTACCACGCATATACAAACTTATGGGAAAAACTTATGAAGATCTCATAAACGACATATTGCAAATTGCAGTAGAAAGGCACAGAGTAGAAACAAAACTTTCCTTTAACCACGAATAATAAATTTCTTGAAATATAAATTAGCATCTTTCCATAAATTACCATTTTTAATACAATATTAGGTATGGGAGTAAGGGAGTATTTTGTTGAAAGATTAAAGGAAGCACTAAGAGAGAAAGACTTAACTCAAAGCGAACTTGCAAGAAGAACTGGCATCTCGATCGCATACATATCCCAACTTATACAAGGAAAAAAGACACCAACAATTAAAGTTGTTGCAAAAATAGCAGAAGCACTTAATCTTCCCACATCATACTTCATTGAAAAGACAGACATTAAAATTCTTTTTCACATTGATAAGGATCTCACAGAAGAAGATATAAGGGCAATCGAAGCCTTTATTGACTACCTTAAAAAGAGGAAAAGTGGAAATAAAGAAACTAATTAAAAAAGAAATTGAAAGCCATCTAAATTTCACATTAATGACAAATGGAAAGGCATACAAGCGCTTTATTCTAACGTATGAATTTGCAGAATATCTCCTACAAGATAACAAGACTTTTGCAAATTTTCCTTATTACATCTACAAAGGTGAGGATAAAAAATTCCAATCAAAGATAAACAGAGCTGTAGCGGAATTACTTATGCTAGAAACTGTTCTAAGAAAAATAGTTTACGAAGCATTACTATATATTGAGAATGTAAATTTAGAATTTATAAATGAACTCTCAGATTACTTCAAAGTGTCTAAAAATTTTGTTAAAATAAAACTCAAATCTCCTTGTTATGAGGTGATCGTATGAAAGTTGTTTTCATAACGGGTGGTGTAATTTCTTCTCTTGGAAAAGGGCTTGTTGCATCTTCACTTGGAATGCTTCTTGAAAGCAGAGGCTTTAGTGTTAACATCGCAAAAATTGACCCATATTTACAAATTGACGCAGGGACAATGTCTCCATACGAACATGGAGAAGTATTTGTAACAGAAGATGGAGGAGAAACCGATCTTGATATCGGAAACTATGAAAGATTTCTAAATAAAAATCTTACAAAAGATAACAGCCTCACAACAGGGAAAATTTATTACTCCGTTTTGACAAAAGAACGCCTTGGCTACTATCTTGGAAAGACAGTTCAGGTCATCCCACACATTACAAATGAAATAAAAGATAATCTCAAAAAATTGGGAAGTACTTCAGATATTCTCATAGTTGAAATTGGCGGAACAGTAGGAGATATAGAATCTCAACCCTTTTTAGAAGCAGCACGACAAATGAAAAATGATTTAGGAAAAGAAAATGTCTCCTATATCCACGTTTCACTTCTTCCGTATCTTAGAGCAACGCAGGAAGTCAAAACAAAGCCAACACAACACAGTGTAAAAGAACTCCGAAGTATGGGAATCCAACCAGATTTGCTTGTTTTGAGAAGCGAAGTGCCTGTCCAAAAATCCATAAAAGAAAAGTTATCTCTTTTTACAGATGTAAAAGTCGAGAATGTGCTTGAAGCAATTGATGCTGATAACATATACAAAATTCCAATTCTCCTTGAAAAGCAGGAATTTTCCAAAAGAGTACTGGCAGTTTTAGGGCTTCAAGAAAACAAATTAAACATCGATAAATATCTTGACTTCTTACAAAGAATGGAGAACCCTCAAAAGACTGTTAAAATTGGCATCGTTGGAAAATATGTTGAACTAAAGGATGCATACAAAAGCCTCATTGAAGCCTTAAAACATGGTGCAACAGAAAACAGAGCAAGGCTTGAGATTGTATGGATAAATTCAGAAACTCTTGAAAATGAAAATTATAAAGATACATTGGAAGAGGCTAATTTAGATGGCATTCTTGTCCCTGGTGGATTTGGTGTAAGAGGAATCGAAGGAATGATTAATGCAATTCGTTATGCAAGAGAAAACAAAATTCCATTTTTAGGAATTTGTCTTGGAATGCAACTTATGACTGTGGAGTTTGCTCGAAACGTATGCGGACTCAGGGAGGCAAACTCAACTGAATTTGATCCAAAAACTCCTTACCCTGTAATTGACATTATGGAAAGCCAAAAGGACTTAAAGGCTCTTGGTGGCACAATGAGGCTTGGCGCACAAAAGGCAATCCTTAAAGAGGGAAGCCTTGCTTTTAGAATTTATGGCACAACTGAAATTTCTGAAAGGCATAGACATCGCTATGAAGTCAATAATGAATTTTTACCAATACTAACAAGCCACGGCTTTGTTGTATCAGGAACATCACCCAATGGAAAACTTGTAGAATTTGGAGAAATTGAAGATCATCCGTTTTTCATTGGAACTCAGGCTCATCCCGAATTTAAATCACGGCCTTTAAACCCACACCCATTATTTGTAAAATTTATCGAGGCATCAATTAATCACAAACCATAATACATTTTGAATATTGCATAAATTAAACTTTCGGGAAGAATTTTCTTTAAGATAACAAACAGTTTTTCAGAAAATGGGCCAACCACGTATTTATCATGTGGATTTTTGCTTGAGATAATTTTGTATATGAGTTCAGCAACAATCCGTGGATTACTTCCCTCAGTTTCGTCTTTTTCCATTCTTGAAATTGCCTTATAGAATTTTTCGTAATAAGGAGAGTTTTCTTCTGTGTATTTTTCCCTTTTTGAAGTAAAGCCTGTTTTAAAATCACCTGGCTCAACAACAACTACACGAATTCCAAATTGCTCAACTTCCATCCTCAACGCCTCTGAAAAACCTTCAATTGCAAATTTCGAAGAAGAGTAAAATGCTTGATACGGAAGTCCTATAAGTCCTGCGATAGAACTAAAATTGATAATTAATCCAGAACGATTTTCTCTCATGTAGGGCAAAACTGCCTTTGTGAGATTAACAGTGCCTAAGAAATTTACATCCATTTGTCTTTTTATCGCTTCAATTGGTGTGTCTTCTACGGCTCCAGAGATGCCAAAGCCTGCAACATTTATAAGTGCATCAATATGTCCTTCAATTTCAATAAGTCTTTTGACAACTTCATTTGCCTTTGTCAAATCTGTAACATCAAGTGTAAAAGTACGGTTTTGAAGAGAGTCCTTTAATGTCCTTGAAACTCCATATGCATGTATTCCTTTCGAATTGAGGTAATTAAATATTTCAAGTCCAAAGCCAGAAGAAGCACCAGTCACTAAGGCTATCTTATTCATACTTTCATTATACAATAATTTAGACAAAAATCACATATTTCATTAAGGAGATAAAAAGATGAATGATAGAATAAAAACAATATCATTAATA
>PNIL01000035.1 GCA_002877955.1 Caldisericum exile
TTAAAAATTCCTCGAAATTTTTTATGGAACTTTTTTGTGAGTTTGTAGGTCTAATGTATGAGAAGAAAAAAATTATAAGAATTTTTGGAAAATTTTTAAAACCTCTTGACGGAAGAGTTTGATAAAATATAGTAAAAAGAGATATTGGAAGTTTGAAAAAAGGGAAGAACTCAAGGAAAAATAGTTTTAAGATATCTCCTTGCGTAACAAGAGGAGCAAAATACCTCAATAGATGGGATAAAAGGCTTCCCTTCGACTTCCCTAAAAGGAGGATAATCCTCATCGCTTCGTTCCTCGGATTTGTAAGTTTTGGGTTTATTTTTGTGGAGTGTTGAAAGGGTGTTTTAAAATCCTCTAATATGCATACAGCAAACTTATAATGTGCCATACAAAATCATAAACGATAGATTTAATGGAGCATTTTTTCCAGATTCTCCAGAAACTACCCCGCTTTTCCAAAACAACGGAGTCTAAATATTCAAAAATTTTCTTATCTTTTCGAACCACTATGGAATGAAAAAATGGCAAGGACGATAAGTCCTGAAAAAAGCAGTTTAATTTATGTTCAAAAATTTAAAAGAGAAGGTAAAGAGTTATGGGGAAGCCATGGAATTTTAGTTTCTTCATATAAACTACTTTTTATCCGTCTTCTAATCAAGTTGTAGCTGATGATATAGGAGAAGTAATCGTAATATCTTTAATGAAAAATTGTTGGAGAACAAGGTATATAACTTTTTGCCACAAATTTAATTTAAGTGGAAATCCTATTTGGGATAAAGGAGTTTTCCCCAAAATATTATAGATAGGGTATTTATGCCTAACACAGTAAATTGCTTAAATTGAGAATTTTCAAACTACATCACAAAATACTAAGACAAAAATAATTAAAAAGCCTTGCAAATTTTTCTTGAAAGCATTAAAACTTTTTAAAGTGATAAAAAATAGCCAAACTTTGGATTTGATAGAATTTGTGTATAATTCCTTAAGCTGAGAAATACTATGGAGATAAAAAATGAAAACGATTAAAAAGAATATTATTCCTCTGTTTATAATCATTCCATTGCTATTCTCAAGCGCAAATTCAATATTAATTAAGCCCAAAAATATAATTCTTGTCCCTGCTTATTATGGAGAAAGTGGAAGTGAATTCAATAAGTTAATAAATTTCAACAAGAGAGGTTATGGTACATTTGCAATACTTAATGTTGATGATGGACCAGGAAACGGAAAATTGGATTTTTATACAACAATCATTAGAAGATTACTTTTAAAAGGTAAAAAACCTCTTGGATATGTATATACAAGCTATGGAAAAAGGAATCTAAATGAGGTAAAAAGCGATATTGACAATTGGTTTAGTTATTACAAGAATATAAAAGGAATGTTCCTTGACGAAACGCAAGATACAGATGAGTTTGTTAACTATTATAAAGAGCTTTATACCTATATAAAATCAAAATATAAAGGGACAGTAATAATTAATCCTGGAACAAATTTTGATCCTGCTCTTATTAACTATTGTGATTATGCGGTTGTTTTTGAAGGGAATCTCAACGAGTTTAGAACATTTGAAGTGTATGACTCTTTGAAAATATACTCTAATAAACTTGTTGCCCTTATATATGGAGTAAATTTGAGGGAAATTAACGATTTAGAAACGCTTTTGAAAAATAAAAACATTGTAAACTACTATCTTACATGCGATAACCTCCCAAATCCATGGGACACATTCTCAACCTGTTTGAATTACGGTGAATAGATGATTATAAAAAACACTACCATAATTAATTTTGATACATTAACTCTAAAAGAAAATGTTGACCTAAAGATTGCTAAAAATAAAATAGAAAAAATCGGCAAAATTGACGAATTCGATACTGAAACAATAGATGGCTCATCTTTTTATATAATACCGGGACTTGTAAATACTCATGCACACACCGCAATGGCGCTATTAAGAGGAAGCGCAGAAGATGTAACATCTTCAGACTGGTTTAACAAGTACATATGGATTTATGAACAAAATATTCAAAAAGGCGATGTTTACCTCGGAACACTTCTTGGTGCAGTTGAAATGATATCATCGGGTATCACAACGGTTTTTGATCACTACTTCAATATGCAAGAGGCGTTCACCGCTTACAAAGAGTTGGGAATGCGAGGAGATCTCTCATATACAATGTTTGGAATAGGGGAAACTAAAGACAAAAATTTTAAAGATGCAATGGATTTTATTGAAAAATATAATGGGACAGACGATCTAATTACCATAAGTCTTGGACCACATTCCCCATATGTATGCCCAAAAGAATTCCTTGAGAATATTTCTAAAATTAAGCAAAACACGGGTTTAAAGGTGCACCTCCATATTTCAGAAGAGCCATGGCAAATTGAAAAATCTTTGAAAGAATATGGAATGACTCCGATTGAGTTTATTGATTCCATTGGTTTATTGGATGAAAATACCATTTTAGCGCACGCATACTATGCAACAAACTCGGATCTTGATCTCATTAAAGGAAGAGACGGCAATATTTCTCATGCAGCAAAAACATACCTTAAATTTGCATGGGTGAACAACTTCATTAACAGAGCAGTTGAAAAAGGTATTAATGTATCCTTTGCAACAGATGGAGCAGCATCAAACTCAAACTACTCTATCTTAGAAGTTGCAAGATTGTCTGCCCTTCTTGGAAAAATTGCTGATTTGAATCCAACCACTTCAAAGATTGGTGATATTTTAAAACTCTTTTCTAACGGAGAAAAATTTTTGAAGAAACCAATTTCAAAAATAAAAGAAGGTTATTTAGCTGATCTTGTCTTTTTAGATAAATACTCTCCAAGACTAAATCCTCCAATAAACATATTTGCTAACTTTTTATACTCGGTAAGTGAATTAGACATAAAAATGGTTATGATAAATGGAAAAATCGTTTATAAGGATGGAGAGATCTTTGGCTACAAAAAAGAAAAACTCATTCAGGACATAAACAAAGTTTATAAAAGACTTTTGAGGAAAGATACTGATAAACCCATGCAAACATTTGGATAAATTATTACACCCTTTAAAGTAAGTTCTGAAGACAATAAAAACATAGCATTTAAATCGTTTTAGACGAACAAAATTTTGCTAAAAGGGTAAAAGTTCATTAAATTTAAAAATACCCCCTAAAAACGCCTTAAAATGCACGGTTTCACATTAGCATTTATGCGGACTCTACGGTTTAATGCGGTTTCTTTTAGAGGTAAAGACCTAACACTAAAAAATTACAAATTAGATTTTCCTTAATCTTATATAAACCCCAAAAAGTTTTAACCCTACATCAAAAAGGAGTATAATAAAAAACAACTAAATATAGAGGAGGAAACAAATGAGACTATTTGTCTTTGAAAAAGATGGCTTCTTAAATGTAGGCATAGAGGAAAACGGAAACAAGATAGATATTGGAAAACTTGGTGAAGCAATGGAACACATTGGTGAAAGAGAAGCTCCATATGTTGATTCGGTGTCATCTGCAATTGAAAACTCTGAGGATATAAAGAAGATGATTACTTGGGGCAAAAAGACATTTAAGGATCAATTTTATGAACTTTTCAAGGTCAATGTGAAAAAATACTATCCACCAATTGATAAATCAGCAATGGTTGTTTGTCTTGGTAAAAATTATGTGGAACATGCAAAAGAAACAGGAGGAGATATTCCTCAAGAACCAATTCTTTTTGGAAAATTTGCAACACTATCCATTACTGATGGAGATATAATCATGTATCCAAAATGGGCAACCCGCATAGACCCAGAGCCAGAACTTGCCGTTGTCATAGGAAAAGAGTGTAAGGACATTAAACCTAAAGAAGCGTTTGATTGTGTTTTTGGTTATACAATCGTAAACGACATAACCGAAAGAGATATCGAATTTAAAGATATGAAAAAAGGCTTACCTTGGTTTAGATCAAAGAACTTTGAAACTTCCCTATCAATTGGACCTTATATTGTTACAAAAGACGAAATTAAAGATCCCCACAATCTTGAGATTGAACTCTACATAAACGGTGTTTTAAAGCAAAAAGGGAACACAAAAGATATGATCTTTAAAATTGATGAGACGATCGCCTATATTTCAAAATACTTTACATTGAATCCTGGTGATGTAATTTCAACAGGAACAGTCCCAGGAATTTTACCAATTCAAAAAGGCGATGAGGTAATTGTAAAAATTGAAAAAGTTGGCACGCTAAGAAATAAGGTTTCACGATAAAATTAAAAAATGGTGGAGCAGAGGGGACTTGAACCCCCGGCCTCATCCGTGCGAAGGATGCGTTCTACCACTGAACTACTGCCCCACTCATTATGAATTATACCAGATTTTTAAATTTTCATTTTTTCTACATATTGCATTTGAATAAAATTAATCTATAATGTATCTAAAGGGAGACCAAAATGAGCGCATTATTTGGAAAGAAGGATTTTAGAAGAGATTTACAAAATTTAATCCAAAAGGGGGACATAAAGGGAGCCTGCGATTATGCCATTAAAAACTCCTCAAACTACGAAGATTTAGGAAATTTTGATGATGCAATTCTCATTTTAAAAACCCTAATTGAACTTCTTCACGAAAATAAAATCGACAAAAAAGACTGTCTTGAACTTGCTTTGGAAAAAATTATAGCGCTATATATCGAAATAAACGAAGTAGATAAGGTAATTGAAAACTCCATAGAACTTGCAAGACTTAAAATTGACCTTTCTAAAACTTCAGAGGCAGTGCAACTTCTAAAAATGATCGACTTAAGATACAAACTCAACACAAACCAAATGAAAGAGATTATAAAAATTTATACTTCCATAGGACACTATCCAAACGCATTAAAACTAATAGATAGAGTACTTCAAAAAGAAAAAGACAAAGAACTCATTAAACTTGCAGGTGATATCCTTTACAATAGCTCTGATTTTGAAAAAGCTCTTGAATACTTTAAGGCTCTGTCAGTATTGGATCCTGACAATGAATATGCAAAGAAGAAAATTGATGAAATTGAGCGTATGCTAAGAGCTTTAAATAGAAATAACGAAAATGTTGAGCAAAAAATATTGAGAAAGGAAGAAAAGTTAGAAGAGCGTGCTTTTGAAGAAGAACCTACAATTGCAACTAATGAAACTTTCAATAAAGTTGCGCAAACTCCTGTTAAAGAATCTATAAAAGAAAATATTAAAGAAGAATTAACAGAAGATAAAATCAAGGATTTGAATGAGAAATTAGTAATTGAAGAAAAGACGGAAGAAAGAAAAGAAGACCAAAAACCTGAAATCACAAAAAGTGAAGTAATTTCTGAAAAAACCACAATATCAAAGCCTCAGAGGATAAATCTTGAAAATATACCCGAGTATATTGAGGCACTTACTCACATTGAGCATGGAAATATTAAGGAAGGCGTAAAAATCCTTGAGACACTTGCGCTTGACTTCGAAGGTAAGGACATAGACACAGCAATTGAGATCTACGAGAAAATACTCCTCATTGACCCAACAAATGTTTCTGTTGCAAAGAAAATTTCAAAAATCCTCCTTGATAAAGGACGCACAAAAGAAGCAATATTCTATTTAAGGAGCGCTTCAAATAGTATTGATCCCAAAGCAAGACTTGAAGCCTTGCTTTCTTTAAAGGAACTTATTCCACAAGACGAAAACATCTTAAACCGTATTTTCAATACATACATCGAACTTGGAAATATAAATGATGCGTTTGAAATACTTAAACAATTTAGCGACGAAAAGCTTAGCAGAAATCTTGAGGATTTCTTTGATTATGTAAAAGATAACTTAAGTATCCTTTCCAAGGTATCAAAATTCATCAGCTCAAAAAAGATTGACGAATTTATAAAATTTAAATACCTCCACAGAACTTATGAACTTTATAGCCTATCAAACGACAAAATTGAAAGCATTAAGTGGCTTATAAAAGCACACTCCGTGCATAAGCTTTCCCTTGATGATTATCTTAAAGGCGCAAAAATTTTAAAGGATTTGAAACTTCCAGAAGAGGCGGAAATTATTGCTCAATCTATATATGAATACATTGAACTTGAAAACGACCCGTTGAAGGCCTTTGAATTATCTAATGTGATAATAGATCTTAATATAAATAAGCCCCTTTATTATGCAAAACATCTTGAACTTGCAAAACGCATTGGTAAGAATGATGTTGTGCTTTTAATGGTAGACAAAATCATTTCTCATAATGCCGTGCAATATGCGGAACTCGTTTACGATAGCTTAAAGGAAAGGTTTAAAGACTTTGACATAGACACACTTATAAAACTTGCAAATTATTTTGAAATTGCAGGTCTCTCTAATGCCTCATATGAAATTAACCTTGAAATCCTCAAAAAAGACCCATTGAATGCAAACGCCCTTGCTAAAACATTCATCTACGCTGTGGAAAAGGGAGATGAAAAAGAGATTCTATCTTTCCTTGAAAAATTCCCACCAAGTGCCTCTTATGCAAACATAATCGAACCCGTCATTGAAAAATATAACAATTTAAAGAACAAAAATCCATTTGACCCAACATATCACTTCATAATAGGATTCCTTTATTTCTTTACTGAAAGATACGAAGAATCAATTGCCTACTTTCAGTTTGTAATTAGATCTAATAGAAATAAACCTCTAATGAGGCTTATGTTAAGTATTTGCTTTGAAAGGACAATGCTTCACGACTTTGCTTTAAAACAGCTCGAATTAGGTTTAAGCGAAGACGGAATACCTGAAGTTAAAAAAGAATTACTCTACCGATATGCAGTTATGAAGAAGAATTTAGGTGATGTAATCAGTGCAAGGAAGGCACTTACTGAACTTCTCAAAATGGGGGATTACAAAGATGCAAAACTACTCTTAGAGACTTTGCCCTCTGAAGGAAAAATTATAGATATAAGAGGTGATGAGAGATGATCTCACCAGGAGGAGAAAAAATAGGTGAAATACTCATAAAAAAAGGAATTATAAATCGTGAGACACTTGAAAAATATCTTTCTGTCCAAAATGTCACAAAAGAGCCCATTCTTAAGATCTTAATGGATAACGGCGTTATCGATGAAGTGCAGCAAGCTCAACTTCTTGCTGAGCAGTGGGGATTTGATTTTGTTGATCTTGCAAAATATCCAGTTGAGAAAGAAGTCCTTAAATATACAGACCCTGAAAAGGCAAAATCCTTTGGTTTTTTTGTATTCAAAAAAGAGGGACCAGTATACCATGTTGCAATATCAGATCCTACGAATATTGATACAGTTGATTATGTGAGAGCAGTTTATGGAACAAATGTTAAATTCTATGTAACACCAAAAAGTGCAATAATTCAAACAATAGAAAAGTACTATGAACTTGAAAACGTAGTCAAAAAGGCAGAAGAGGAATTTACAGATGTTGAAGTTGTTGAAACTGTTGAGGAAAACGACCTTTCACGATTAAGAATGCTCGGTGAAGACGCACCTGTTGTAAGGCTTGTTAATAGTATCATATCTCAGGCAATTGTTGAAGGTGCATCAGATATTCACGTAGAGCCAATGGAAGATTCTGTAAGGGTGCGTTATAGAATTGACGGCATTTTACACGAAAAGCAAAGACTCCCAAAGAAGATTCAAGCAGGAGTTATTGCAAGATTTAAGATCATCTCAAACATGGACATCGCAGAACGTAGAATCCCACAGGATGGACGTATTTCACTTAAGTTTGAAGGACGACCTGTTGATTTTCGTGTCTCATCACTTCCTTCAATCTTTGGGGAAAAGATTGTTTTGCGTATCCTTGATAAAACATCTGCAATTAAACCACTTGAACAGCTGGGATTTTCAGAGGAGAATCTTAAAAAATTTGAAAAAATTATTACCCAACCTTATGGCATGATTCTTATTTCGGGTCCTACAGGATCGGGAAAAACAACGACACTTTATTCAATTCTTAACCGATTAAATACACCCACAAAAAATATAATAACAGTTGAAGACCCAGTTGAATACCAATTAAAAGGAATAAACCAAGTTCAGGTAAACGAAAAGGCAGGTCTCACTTTTGCAAACGCTCTTCGTTCAATTTTACGTCAGGACCCAAATATCATTCTTATAGGAGAAATTCGTGATAAAGAAACAGCACAAATAGCAATTGAAGCCGCACTAACAGGACACTTAGTTCTATCAACGATACACACAAATGATTCAGCATCAATTCCAACGCGTCTTATTGATATGGGTATAGAACCATTTTTGGTTGCTTCATCTTTGATTGGTGCAACGGCGCAGCGTCTTGTAAGAAAGATATGTCCTAAGTGCAAAGAATCTTTTATTCCATCAAAAGATGTGCTTGAGCATCTTGGCTTTGAGGTTCACGAAGGAGTTAATTTCTATAAAGGAACAGGTTGCGATTTTTGCAACAATACTGGCTACAAAGGAAGAATTTCAATTTCTGAAATTTTACCAATAACACCTGAGATTCAAAGACTTATTCTTAAGAGAGCATCATCTAAGGAAATCCTTGCAGAAGCGAAAAGATTGGGTATGAAGACACTACTTGATGACGCCTTAATGAAGGCAGCTGAAGGCATTACAACACTTGAAGAGGTTATAAGAGTTGTCTCAACTTTGGAGGTTGCAGAATGATAAATATTAATGAGATTTTAACACTTGCAGCAGAACATAAAGCATCAGATGTGCATTTAACAGTTGGTTTACCTCCTGTCTTAAGGATAAACAAAGAGCTTGTGTATCTTGAAGCAGATCCGCTTACACCTGAAGATACTGCGGAAATGATGTATTCAATAATGACAGATAAGCAAAAAGAACTATTTAAAGAAAAACTTGAGTATGACTTTTCTTATGGACTTAAAGGTCTTGCACGATTTAGGGTTAATGTATTTATGCAAAGAGGAACAGTATCTGCTGCATTTAGAAGAATACCTTTTGATATACCGCCTCTTGATTCTCTTGGAGTTCCAAAGATTGCTCACCAAATAATTGAAGAAGAGAGAGGTTTTGTGCTTGTAACAGGACCAACAGGACACGGAAAGTCAACAACACTTGCAGCAATGATTGACGAGATAAACACGAAATACTCAAAACATATTGTTACAATCGAAGATCCAATAGAATATCTTTTCAGACACAAAAGATCAGTAGTTGTGCAGAGAGAATTAGGTACTGATACATTATCGTTTCCGTCGGCACTGCGTGCAGCGCTTCGTGAAGATCCCGATGTTATCCTTGTGGGAGAAATGAGAGATCTTGATACTATTGCAACAGCTTTAACTGCAGCAGAAACAGGACATTTGGTTTTTGCAACCTTACACACAAATTCAGCATCGCAATCTGTTGATAGAATTGTTGACGTTTTTCCACCCCACCAACAGGAACAGGTAAAGATGCAGCTTTCATCAGTTCTTCTTGCAATATTCTCGCAGCAACTCATTCAGAAAAAAGACAAAAGAGGACTTGTCCTTGCAACAGAAGTTCTAATTGCAACACCTGCGGTAAGAAACCTGATAAGGGAAGGCAAAACACATATGATTCCATCAATTATCCAAACTTCATCAAATGTTGGCATGCAAACAATGGAACAATCGCTTAAGGAACTTGTGTTAAGAGGTGATATAACCTACGAAGATGGTTTAAGATATGCATTTAATAAAGAATCATTTAAGAACCTAATGGGGCGTGAATAGATATGCTTAAAGTGTTAGAAGGCGATAGAACAAAGTTTAGGTTAAACACAACCATTAATCTCAATGGAACTCTTGTTAAATATCCTTTGATGACAATATTCAATGTGTATAAAGATGAGGTAGGTAATATACTCTTCTTCCATGGCAAGTTTTTAGATCCTTCTCTTAATGTTTTCTATTTTATCATCACTGTTCATCTAAATGGCAATGAAATCAAAAATATCAATACAGAAAAAGAAGCAATTAGTATGCTTAAAAAGTATTCGTATAGGATAGGAGTATTTAACCGAGATACAGAGATTGATAAATATTATGAAAGAATGAATAGTATCCTTGAAAAATATAACAACGAGGTGTCTAGGTGAAGGAAGAAGTGATTATAGCAATTATAAAGGACTTTGTGATTAAGAAGAAGAATATGATTAAAAAGGAAAAAAATCTTGCAGATATTGAGAAAGGTAGACTGTATGCATACGAGGAAATTATTGAATTTCTAAATCACTATGAACAGAATATTAAAAAGGCTCAACAACAGGAGGTATAAACATGAACAAGTCTATACTTGAAGATAGAATAAAGCAAAGAGTAGAAAGACTTGCAAAATTAAAGGAGGAA
>PNIL01000037.1 GCA_002877955.1 Caldisericum exile
AAAGTTAGAAAGGGGGATGCCCCCTTTCTAATGGTTGAAGGGGGATTTATCCCCTTCGATTAAATGAGAAATCTCCGCTTTTTAATCTGGAAAGGGATACCCTCCTCAGCACTCTGCACAAAAGTCCTTTGACTTTGGGATTTAAATTCGAAATGGGGTAACCCCCCTTTCTGATGGTTGATGGGAAACTTTTTTCCTTTTAGTAAATAGACATGTCTTCCTAAGTTTGACATGACAACCTGTGAGTTAGAAGCAACTTTAAAGGAATCGAGAGTTATTTATCTTTTTATAAAAAATTTAGAAGTCTATTTCATCTTTTTCAATGAGCTTATTGCAGGCATTGTTTTCATTAATAAATCCTTAAGCCATTCTTAAAGAATTTTGATAAAATAATTCTATGGAAATAATTCCTTCATATAGATTCTATTTGTACTTAAAATTACTTGTAAATGCTCCTAAGAGAGTAGTCCTTATGAGTCCAAAAGAGGACTTAAATATCTTATACAAAAAACACATCGAGGAAGCAAAACTTTATTTACCTTATGTTGATAATAATTTAAAGGTACTTGATTTAGGAAGTGGTGCAGGATTTCCTGGGATTCCTCTTGCAATAATGAAACCTCAAGCTCAATTCTATCTTATCGACAAAAGAAAAACTCATACGGATTTTTTAGAATTTGTTGCAAAGACTCTCAATCTTCAAAATGTAAGTGTAATTAACCTTGATGCTACGCTTCTTAAAAGAAATAAGATCATTTTTGATGTCGTTGTTGCGAGGGCAGTTAATAGAATTGATACAATACTCTCCTGGATTAAGGAAAATCTGAGATCAGAAGGAGTCGTTGTGCTTGGAAAGAAAAAAGATGTAGAAGAAGAACTTAAATACATATCATATCCTTTTTATTTAAAAGAACTCAAAGAGACTTCCTTTGGTTATCTTGTGGTAATTAAGAAGTTATAGGTGTGTTTCTATAAATTCCTTTGTGTAATTATTTATTAGGTCTTTATCGTAGTCCATTGTGGCAACATGATATGAATTCTCAAGATAGATAACTTTTACATCTTTTGAACTGACATTTTTCAAAGTATAGTCAACATTTTCAAGTGGTACAACATGGTCTTCTTTCGATTTTAAAATGAGAAGTGGTTGTTGTACTTTTGAAAGATTCTTTTGGATAACATTTAAGAGTTTAATCATCTCATATGCGCCTCGTGTTGGTGTCCTATCGTATGCAGGTTCTTTTACGTTTGGATCTTTTATATCTGAACCAATTGCAGGCATCGATTTTATAAAGAGACTTAAAATCGGAAGAAGCTTAACCTTTGGATCATTCACTATGACAACATGATTTATGAGAATTCCGCCTTTCACCTCAGTATGATTTTCAAGCATATAGAGAGTTAGTGCGCCACCCATGGAAAGGCCTGCAACAAAAATGTTTTTTGTCCTATCTTGAAGTTTTTTATAGGCACTTTCAACATCGTTAATCCAATCGGTGTATTTAACCTTATTGAGGTCTTCCCATTTAGTTGCATGTCCACTTAATCTTGGTGCTTCAACATGATATCCAATATTTGCAAGATATTTTGCAAGATAAATTATGCTTCCAACTGTTCCTGTAAAGCCCTGTAAAACAAGGACACCTACATCTTTATTACCCACACTACTAAAAGGTTTACCTTCTTCCCAAATTTCTGTCATTCTTTCCTCCTTGTGGGTAAGATTATGAATATTCCCCCTACTATAAGAAGAATTGGTATAATGTATCTTTTTACACTAAACCAGAAAATATCTTCAATTGCAAGAGCTTTAGGAAGAAATATTAGAAGTGCTATTGCTGTAAAAATAATCCCAGTCCAAATTGCCTTTATAGAAAATTTGACAACACTTCCATAGATTAGGTAAGAAAGCCCAACAGAAAGTGCTAAAAGGAAAATTACATTTAGAGTATCAAAGGGCAGAATATTAAATTCTAGGGTAAGCAAAGAAAGTCCAAATAAAAATACAACTAAATACGAAATAATCTCGTTTTTGTGAGAGTATCCCCTCATTGTAAGAAATGCAAAACCGATGAGTGTGAAGAAAATTGCAACAAATAAACCAAATGCATCATGAATTGTTGCAACTTCTTTGATAAGCAATGTAAGACCCAAAGAGATTACAAGTATTCCTGAAAATACTTTACTTTCTGTTAAATTCATATCAACCTCCTATATCCTTTCTGTATAGAAGTGAATTGAAAGAACCTGTGGACCCGTGTGAGTTCCTATAACAGGTCCGAGTTGTGTCAATGATACTGACTTATTAAATTCCCTTTCAACAAAATCTCTATATTTTTCTGCTTCTTCGAGATTTTCACCATATGCTACAGTAATGTATTTTAAACCTAATTTTTCCACTTTTTCTTTTGTAAGCTCAATCATTCTTTCCTTGCCTTTTTCAAGTGTACGCGGCTGTTCAAGGACATTTACTACACCTTCGTCAAAGAAAAGTATCGGTTTAATTTTTACAACAGTTCCAAGAATTGCCTTTGCTTTACCAATTCTTCCAAGGCGAGCAAGCCAGAATAGATCTGGAACAAGGAAGTAAATATTCATATGCTTGTATAGTGTAGAAGTTATTTTTAAAACATCTTGCAAAGGCATATTTTCCTCATAGAGCATCTTTGCAATTTCTAATATTTGATATCCCAAGCCCATAGAGGTGAACTTTGAATCAAAGATGTAAATATCGTTACTTCCTAATGCTTCTTTTGCAGCATTCGCTGAATTAAGAGTACCAGATAAGCCTGCTGAAATATGAATTGATATAATTTTATATCCTTCTTTAAGAAGTTCTCTATAGACTTTTTCAAAGTCTTCAGGTGCAGGTTGTGTTGTTTCTGGAAGAATGCTTGTTGTATGAAGCTTTTTGTAGAATTCGTCATGGGTCATATCTATGCCTTCACGATAGACTTCATCACCGAATCTTACATACAAAGGCACGACTTTAATATCGTACTTTTCAAGGTATACTTTTGGCATATAGCATGTTGAATCAGTTACGATTTTTACTTTCTCCATCATTTACCTCCTTATTTTTACAAACGACGCCTATTCCTAAAAATTCAGGACCGAGATGTGCTCCAAGCACAGGCCCTATTCTATACTTTGTTACCTTTTGTCCAAAGGCATCTTCAACTCTTTTTCTAAATTCTTCACCCTCTTCAACATTTGCTCCATATATTGTATCAACATATTCAAATCCATCAAATTTATTTTTAAGACCTTTTACTATATTTATGAGTTCTTCTGTTGAGCCTTTTCTTGTTCTTCCTAACTTGTAGAAATCAATTCTGCCTTCATTAAGGTGAACTATGAAATATAACTTCAAAGCAGTCGATATCTTGCTTTGAAAATGGCTTATGCGTCCACCTCTTTCAAGGTATTGGATATCCATTGGGAGAAAAAATCCGAAAATCCTTGAATAAGACTTTTCAATTTCTTCTGCAATTTGCTCTCTTGTATAACCCTTGTTTGCAAGGTCATATGCGAGAAGCACTTTTCTTAAAAGGTTTGCAGACGAAGATTTTGAATCTATTACAGTTATCTTATCAGTTTGGAGCAGCGTTTTTGCTGCATTTGCAGAATTAACTGTGCCTGAAAGTCCGGTTGAGATATGTATTGAAATAATCTCGTGTCCTTCGTCAAGTAAAGGCTTGTATGCATCTATAAAATCTTGTGGCGAGGGTTGAGACGTTTCAAATCGTTCACCACTTTTAAGTCTTTCATAAAATTCATCGTCAGAGATTTCAATTCTCTCTTTCCATTGGCCTCTCTCGTTTTTAACATACAGGGGAACAATTTTTATGTCATATCTCTTTAATTCGTCATCGTTAAAGTATGCTGTTGTATCTGTTACTATTTTTATCATTAAATCCCTCCTATAAAGTAATATATGGCAACTGTCGAAAGCATACCAATCAATATTCCTGTGATAAATTGCCCAATTGTATGATCTTTAAGTGTAATTTTGAGGTAGAAAGCAGGTATAAGCAAAAGATAAAGAAGGCTTCCTTTTAATCCAAAAATCGCTGTAAGTATTGTTGCTGGTCCTGCAATAGATGTTGCGTGTCCTGAGGCCTTGTAGCCTAACAAATTGGAAACTCCAAGTATGATACCCGCTAAATTGTAGGAAAGAGATATAAAAATACTTACCTTATTGCATTTTAGAATCAAAATTACCACAAGACCAGTTAAGAAACTTATCATATTCACTATAAATGATAGGCGTCTTTCTTTTTTAAAATCCCATGGATATCTTATGAAAGATAGAAACGACAAACTTGGGAGTAATGAAAAGAATGTAATTAAAAGTAAAAATTCAAGATTATTGATGAGGTTTGAAAGCCTTACAATTGTGATAACAAAAAGGGCAACAGGTTGTTCTGAAATTAAAAAGGTTAGCATCCTTTTGAATCTGTTATCCATTCTTATCTACCTTTGGAAGAATTATTCCTTCTTGATTCTGGTATTTTCCGTGTCTATCCTCATATGAAACTTCGCACGGTTCATCTCCTTCAAAGAAAAGAACCTGAGCAATACCTTCGTTTGCGTAGACTTTTACAGGAAGGGGTGTAGCGTTTGAGATCTCTATTGTTACAAACCCATTCCAACCGCTTTCTAACGGTGTGATATTAACAATGATGCCACTTCTTGCATATGTGCTTTTTCCAAGGACTATGCAATGGACATTCTTTGGGATTCTAAAATATTCTACACTTTTTCCAAGTACATATGAATTTGGAGGAATAATCACAAAGTCACCTACATAATCTTGGAGAAGGTCTTTATCAAACTTTTTTGGGTCAACTATTGCAGTTTCCTTTCCTATTGCACCTGTAAAGACTTTAAATTCGTTTGCAATACGCATATCATAGCCGTAGGAAGAGAGTCCATATGAAATTACACCGTGGGATTCAAGATGATCAACAAACGGTTCAATCATCTTTTCTTTGATAGCCTTCTCTTTTATCCACTTATCACTTTTTAGCCCCATGTTATCTCCTTTATGTTTTTAATATTATAGTTAAAGTAATTTTTTTGCAAAATTTCCAAAATAACATTTGAAAAATTATTAAAGCTACGCGGTTTTTAAAATTAATTTTTAGTTATTTTGCAGTGTTGATTGACTTGTATGATTTAAAGAAGGCTATGGAAACAGAAAAGAAGAAAAATGATGCTTGCAACCCTATTAAATTTAATAAAATTTAAATCGAAAAACTTCAGAAATAGTTCAAGGCATAAGCAATTTTAGTATAATTTGGAAAATTCAAAGAATTGTTTTACAATATAAAGGTGAATTTTTTGCATAAGTGGGTAATTTGTGCCCACTTTTTGTTTTAGAAAAATATGGAAAAGATAGAGAGTATTGTAAGAAAAAACGCTGAGAGATTTAATATGATGGTGATAGAGTTGTCTATCACTGGTGATACAATTGAAGCAATTGTTTATAGAAGAACCAAAAGCGTTACTGTTGGTGATCTTGAAGAACTTACAAGAGAGATACAGCGTGATTTGAAGGCAATTGGAATTGAAGGTGTTTATGATATTAACCTTTCAACTCCAGGACTTGATAGAGTTTTGAAAGATAGAACTGAGCTTGATATTTTTGAAGGGCGAGAAGTAAGGTTTACTTATGAAGATGAAAATGGACAGACCGTGAGCAAAGAAGGTATCTTGAGAGGAAATACAGGAGACAATGTGAATTTTGAAATTGATGGTGTTAAATTTTCCGTTCCCTTTTCAAAGATTATAAGGGTTGCATTGTTTGAAAGAATGTTTGAAAAAAGAAAAGGGGGTAAAAAGTGATAGACATAGAAACCTTAAGAAACATTGAAAAAGAAGAAGGTATTCCTAAGGAAGAAATTATTGAAATAATAATTGAATCTATTAAGGAAGCCTATAAAAAGCATTTTGGTGAGGAAAATTCTGTTGTGAAGGTGAACCTTGCAAAGGGCGAGATAAGACTATACGCAGAGAAAACCATTGTTGAACATGTTATGAATCCCTTAGCCGAAATTTCACCTAAGGAAGCACTCAACTTTACTGATAACCCAAAGGTGGGAGAAAAGGTGCTTATTGAAATCCCCATAAAGATGCTTTCCTCATCTGCGGTTATGGCCGCAAGACAGGTGTTTATGCAAAGAATTGCCGAAAGAAGAAAAGAACATTTAGTAAACCTTTTCGCAAACAAGCAAGGTACAATTGTAAAAGGACGAGTTACAAGGATTAAAGGAAGAGGTTCCATAGGTATAAGCCTTGAAGAGGGTATGCAAACAGTTGAAGGAATTCTTCCAATTGAAGAACAAATACCTAATGAACATCTCATAAGAGGAAAGGAATACGATGTCTATGTTAAAGAAGTTAGAATTGGTGACAGGAATCCTCTAATAGTTCTTTCAAGGGCAGATCCTAATTTTCTTGCAAAACTCCTTGAAAGAGAGGTACCAGAGATTTCACAAAAGATAGTTGAAATAAAAGGGATAGTGCGTGTACCGGGTGAAAGAGCTAAGGTTGCGGTATTGAGTAAAGATCTTCATGTGGACCCAGTTGGAGCGTGTATTGGACCAAAAGGCACAAGGATAAATAGCGTGTCGAAATCATTAAACTTTGAAAAGATAGATATTATAAGATATAGCCCTAATCCGGAGGTTTTCATTGCAAATTCTTTAAGCCCCGCTGAGGTTAAGAAAGTAGAAATTATTCCTAATACAAAAGAAGCAAATGTGTATGTTGAAAAAAAGGAAGCCCCTGTTGCAATGGGGAAAGACGGGGTAAATGTTGCACTTGCATCCAAATTAACAGGGTACAACATTCATCTTGTGGAACTGGAAGAAGGTGAAGTAAATGAAGAAAGAAAGTAAGCAAGGGAAAAGGGTTTATGAGCTTGCAAAGGAATTAGGATTGAAGTCTCAAAATCTCATGGAAATAATGCAGGAGTTGGGAATTCCTGCTAAGAGTACCCTTTCTACAATAGATTCTGAGTCTGTATCATTAATTACTGATTATGTTAACGAGTTGAAGCATAAGGCTCAAGAACAAAAACAAGAACTCGAAAGCATTCCAGATAATATAACACTTGATGAATTTTGTGTATACTTCAACATCCCAATCGAAGAAGTAAGAGAAAAAATAATGAAGTTTGGACTCCCTTATAAACCCTCTTACAGGTATTCAAGGCAGGAAGTGCACTATCTTGCGCAGGAATTAGGACTTAAGACTCCTCCATTTCTTGACGAAGAATTTAAAAAGCGTTTTGTAAAACGTGCCCCAGTTGTAACAGTGATGGGTCATGTTGATCATGGAAAAACAACACTTCTTGATGCTATAAGAAAAACAAATGTTGCAGCAAGAGAAAAAGGTCAGATAACTCAGGCAATCGGTGCCTCTACTGTAAGGATAAATGGAGAAGATATTATTTTTATTGATACACCGGGGCATGAAGCTTTTACCGAAATGCGACTTAGAGGTTCGCTTGTCACTGATATTGTTATCCTTGTAGTTGCAGCAGATGAAGGTGTTAAAGAGCAGACAATAGAATCCTTAAACCATGCTAAAGCAGCAAAAGTGCCAATAATTGTTGCAATAAACAAAATAGACAAGCCAGGCGCGGATCCAGAAATGGTAAAGCATCAACTTGCAGATAGAGGACTTTTACCAGAAGAATGGGGTGGACAGACTGTTTATGTGCTTGTCTCAGCAAAAACTGGACAGGGTGTTCAAGATCTTCTTGAAATAATAAGACTTGAAGCAGATCTGCTCGATTTGAAAACTAATCCAAACACAATTGCGTCAGGAACAGTTATTGAGTCTAAGATTGATAAAAATGTTGGTCCACTTGCAACAGTTATTGTGCAAACAGGAACATTGAAAGTTGGTACATATTTGAGGGCAGGTAATACCGTTGGTAAAATTAGATTCTTGAAAGATACATTTGGTAAAAGTGTCAATTTAAGTCCTGCTGTTTCAGCTGTTGAGATTGCAGGTTTAGAGGAGATTCCAGAGGCAGGAGAGATCTTCTATGAACTTTCAGGTATAGAGGAAATGCGTGAAGAAAAAGAAAAAATAGAAGAGGCAAAGAAGAAGGCAAAAGAAGAAGGGCGTGTTCCAAAAACTCTTGAGGAGCTTTTGAAAGAGATGGAGGAACGCGAGGAAAAACACCTTTATGTTATTCTCAAAGCAGACACTCAAGGGTCTCTTGAGGCAGTAAAAAGGGCAATAAGTGAGATAAAATCGCCAATTCCAATTGAAATTGTACACGAGGGTGTTGGTGGGATTGTCAAAAGTGATGTGCTCCTTGCATCAGCCTCTAAAGGTTTTATTCTTGGATTTAACGTAAGGCCTGTTCAAGAAGCGATAAATGAGGCAAAATCAAGAGGAATTGAAATAAGAACCTATGATATTATATTTGAACTTGTTGACGAGATTGAGCGGCTTTTGAAAGGTGCTGAGATAAAAGAGACAAAGGAAGTCGTTGTTGGAAGAGTTACAGTGAAACAAACATTTAAGGTTCCCAATGTTGGAACAGTTGCAGGATGCCTTGTTAATGAAGGGAAAATCTACAGAGGGGCAAGGGTTAAGGTTATAAGAAATAATACTGTTATTTATACAACTGAGGTTTCATCACTTAAGAGATTCAAGGAGGATGTAAGAGAGGTTGTTAAAGGATATGAGTGTGGCGTTGGTTTGAAGAACTTCAATGATATAAAGGTTGGAGATGAGTTTGAAGTAGTTGAGGTGCAAGAAGTTTAATAGATGCCACTTTATATTTGCCCAACACCTATAGGTAATCTTAAAGATATAACCTTAAGAGTTCTTGAAGTACTCAAAAGCGTTGACTATATAATTGCAGAAGATACAAGAATTACAAGAAATCTTCTCAATAAATATGAAATAAAAACACCTCTGAAGAGTTTTCATTCATATTCAAATAAAAGAGTTTTAGAGAATATTGTTGAAGATCTAAAGTTTGGTCGATCAATTGCTCTTGTTTCTGACGCAGGCACTCCATGTATTTCTGATCCAGGCTATGATCTTGTAAAAAGATGTATAGAAGAGGATATTCACTTTGAAGTTTTACCTGGGCCAAACGCAGTGCTCCCTGCAATTATTTTATCTGGCTTTCCACCAGATAAATTCTTCTTCTATGGATTTCTTAAAAGAGCTGAAGGCAAAATTAAAAAGACATTTGAATACTTTAAAGAGTTTGAATACCCTGTCGTTTTTTATGAATCTCCATATAGACTTGTAAAGGTTCTTTCAATAATGAATGACATTTTTGATTCTAACCGTTATGTTTCAGTTGTAAGGGAGATTTCAAAGATTCATGAAAGTGTTGTGAGAGGCTCTGTTAAAGAGGTTTTGGAATACTTTAAGGCAAATCCGCCTAAAGGTGAAATTGTAATTGTTTTAGGTGGAAGGGACATGAAAATATAAGAAAGGGGGCAAAAGCCCCCCAATCTTTTATAGTTTAATAAACTATGGTTTCCAGTTTACTGCAGCATAAGCATTAACAAGTCCATAACCGTAGTATTTATCCCAACCTTTTGCTCCAAGGTCTTTTGCAGTTGATTGAAGTGCAGTTCTCACTTGTTCATTTGTAAATTCTGGATGAACCGATAGCACTAATGCTGCAACTCCTGCAACATGTGGAGTTGCCATTGAAGTTCCTTGGAAGAAGTAATATCCAAAACTTGTGGGACTTCCTGAGAATGTTTGTTGTAATATTCCATCGCCATAGCCATCTTTGTTTTGGTCAACTGATGTATCTCCGCCCGGTGCAACAAGATCAAGTGCGCTTCCGTAGTTTGAATATCTTGCTCTTGTTCCATCAAATCGAGTTGCTCCAACTGCAATGCATTCTGTATAGGCTGCAGGATAGCTTACCAAAGGCCTTCCGTCATTTCCTGCGGCACAAACAATTACAACACCTTTGTTGTATGCATATTTAATAGCATTGTAAAGCGTAGTTGAGCCTTGGCTTCCTCCCAAGCTCATATTAATAACTCTTGCACCATGATCTGCTGCCCATATAATTCCATTTGCAATTGCATCATAGGTTCCTGAGCCAGAGCTATCAAGCACCTTTATTGGGAGGATTGTAGCTTCGTATGCAATACCAGCGCAACCT
>PNIL01000027.1 GCA_002877955.1 Caldisericum exile
AATACCTTCAAGATAGCAAAGAGTTGGAATTTCTATGCCAATGGATTTACAGGCCTTTAAAATTGTAGTGCCTTTTTCAAACTGATAGGGCTTACCATCGATTTTAACATTCACTAACTCACTCATTTGATACCTCCTCGGTTATTTCTTCAAATTCACAAACATTTGCATTACATTTTCTCTGTTTTATATGCTCAAGCCATTCAGTTCTATATTTAACAAGTGATTGAGAAATTATATTGGGAGCAGTTTGTCCTAACCCGCAAAAAGAAGTTAATTTCATTGTTGTAGATAGTTTTTCAAGTCTTGTAAGATCACTTTCTTCACCAAGACCTCTTGAAATATAATCAATTATTTTGTACATTTCCTCTGTGCCAACCCTACATGGCGTACACTTTCCACAGGATTCATGTCTAAAAAAATATGCAATATTTTTTGCAATATCAACAATACATCTATCCTCGCTTAAAACCACAATAGAACCAGATCCGGGCCCTGCTTCAATTTTAGCAAGTGAATTAAAATCAACAGGTGTATCTAACTCTCCGGGAGTTATAAGGCTTCCAGAAACTCCACCCAAAATTACCCCCTTAAGAGATTTGCCACCTTTTACACCGAAACCGACATCGTTTATTATTGATGAAAGCTTAACCCCAAATGGGATCTCGATTACACCTTTGTAATTTATATCCCCCATTAAACTGAAAAGTTTAGTACCGTATGATCCTGGAACTCCAAATTTTTTAAACCATTCGGCACCATTTACTACGATTGGTGGAATATTTGCTAATGTTTCAACATTGTTAATTACAGTAGGTTTTCCCCAAAGGCCATAAGTTGGTGGATATGGAGGTTTCTTCCTTGGCTCGCCACGTTTTCCTTCAATTGATTCTATAAGGGCAGTTTCTTCGCCACAGATATAAGCACCTGCACCTTTCTTTATTTCTATATCAAAGTTAAAACCAGAGCCCAGTATATTTTCTCCAAGGAATCCATACGATCTTGCCTGATCTATGGCCTTTTGAAGTCTCTTAATTGAAAGGTCATATTCACCTCTAATGTAAATGTATCCATAATTTGCACCTGTCGCATATCCTGCAAGTATCATGCCCTCAATAAGGAGGTGTGGGTCTCCTTCCATTATTACTCTATCTTTAAATGTACCAGGTTCTCCTTCATCTGCATTACAAATTACATACTTAACATCACTTTTTGCTTTTGCAGTAAATTCCCACTTTTTTCCTGTTGGGAATCCTGCACCACCCCTACCTCTTAACTCAGATGCCTTGACTTCTTCTAATACCCACTCAGGCCCATTTTCAAGAGCCTTTTCTAAAGCTAAATAACCATCTTCAGCAATATATTCTTCAATAGACTCCGGGTTTATCATGCCCACTCTTTTTAGCAATACTCTTTCTTGTATTGAAAGCACTCGCTCCGCACGAGTTTCTTTAAGAATTACATCTTTCTTTCCGATTTCATGTGCAATCTCTTTAACAATCCGTCCTTTTAAAAGGTGTTCTTTGACAATAAGAGGTACATCGCTTGGTTTAACGGGTGCATATATCACGCCATCTGGATAAACAGCAATTGCTACACCCAAATCCTCATATCCAAGACTTCCAGTTGGAGCAACAAGAATTTCATTTTCCAATCCTATGTTTCTTATCTCTTTTGTTAATAATTCCTCTATTTCTTTTGCACCTTTTGCAAGACTCTTAGAATCTTCAGCGACTAATATGTGGCTTCTATAGAGTTTCATAATGCACCTTCCCGAACTTTTTTAATAATAAGAGGTATGTCTTCTTCCTTTAGATTTCCAAAAGGAACATCATCGATCATCATTGAAGGCGCAACTGAACACATTCCAAGGCAACTTGATTCTTCAAGCGTAAACTCCTTATCTTCGGTTGTCTCTCCAAAATCTATCCCTAACTCTTCCTTCAATTTCCTTACAATTTTTTCTCCCTCTGCAAGATGACACGATAAACTCCTGCAAACTCGAACAATGTGTTTTCCTCTTGGTTTTGCAGAGAACATTGTGTAAAAAGTGAGCACCCCATAGACTTTTGAAGGTGATGTTTTAAAAGTCTCAGAAACACGCAAAGCCAAATCTTCAGGGACGTAATTTTCAGGATTTGCTTCCTGAATTTCATGCAAGACGTCTATTAAGGACTTTCCTTTCATTTTTCTCCCCCTTCATTGAACAAACATTAGATGGACATCTCTTGTCCTTTATATGTGCAATATACTCATCCCTAAAATATCTAAGAGTTGACAATACAGGATTGGGAGCCGTTTGCCCTAAACCACAAAGCGAAGTTAGTTTAATTATATTTCCAAGCCTTTCAAGCCGATCAAGATCCTCCATTGTGCCATTACCTGTAGTAATTTTTTCTAAAATATTTAGCATTTGGCGAGTTCCTTCTCTACAAGGGGTACATTTACCGCAGGACTCATCTACAGTAAATTTTAAGAAGAATTTTGCAACATCCACCATGCAGCTTGTTTCATCCATTATGATAAGACCGCCTGAACCCATTATTGTCCCAAGTTGTGGGAGATTTTCATAATCCATTGGCACATCAAGATGCTCTGCAGGAATAACACCTCCAGAAGGACCTCCTGTTTGCGCTGCCTTAAAGGTGTGCCCCTCAGGAATTCCGCCACCAATGTCAAAGACTATTGTTCTAAGAGAAGTACCAAGTGGTACTTCCACAAGACCTGTAATATTAACCTTTCCAGCAAGTGCAAATACCTTTGTGCCAGGACTCTTCTCAGTGCCAAACTTTCTAAAGAAAGATGCCCCTTTTTCAATAATAACTGGAATATTTGCAAGTGTCTCTACGTTGTTAATAACAGTTGGCTTCCCAAAAACACCTTTTTCCACAGGAAATGGAGGTTTCTTCCTTGGCTCACCACGTTTTCCTTCAATGGAGTTAATAAGTGCAGTCTCCTCTCCGCAAACAAATGCACCTGCACCCATCCTCAATTCAATATCAAATGAAAAGTTGGTACCTAAAATATTTTTGCCAAGCAAACCTGAGGCCCTTGCTTGCTTAATTGCTATTTCAAGCCTCTTTATTGCAAGAGGATATTCTGCTCTTATGTAAATATAACCTTTCTGTGCACCAACTGCATATCCTGCAATAGCCATTCCTTCAAGCACAGAATGTGGGTCTCCCTCCAAAACGGACCTATCCATATAGGCACCTGGGTCACCTTCATCTGCATTACATATTATGTATTTAGTGTCGGAGTTTTGCTTATAAGCAAGTTCCCATTTGAGTCCCGTAGGAAATCCTGCGCCTCCACGACCACGAAGTCCTGAATCTTTGACAACCTTAATAACATCTTCCCTTGTCATCTCGGTAATTGCCTTGGCAAGTGCTTCGTAACCACCTTGAGCAATATATTCAGTTATATCTTCTGGATTAATAATACCGCAGTTTCTTAAGACAATTTTTGTTTGTTTTGCAAAAAACGGAACATCGTTTAGTGTCGGAAATTGCTTTTCTTCTTGCTTCCAAAGGAGCCTTTTTACAGGACGCCCTTTGAGGAAGTGCTCTTCAACAATCTCTTTTGCATCATCTGGCTTAACCTTCGTGTAAATAACACCTTCTGGATAGACAACCATCAAGGGTCCTAATTGACAAGAACCCATACAACCTGTTTCAACGATATTTACTTCTTCAGTTAGATCGTGCTTTTTAAGTTCTTCCTTAAGCGCATCTTCAAAACCGTTACCACCCGCAGCAAGGCATTGCGCTCCAGCACATATAAGTGCATGAATTCTATAAATTTTCATAAACTACTCCTTTGCAATTACCCAGTCGCTTACAATTTGACCATTAATTACATGAGAAGCAACTATTTCTCTTGCCATTTCGGGGGTAACGTGTCCATAATAAACACGTATACCATCTCTTTCGACGGCAACAACTGGTTCCTCAACATCAAGACCCATTGAGCCTCTTTCGATGATTTGAACATCTGTAAAATTTCTTTTCTGAAGTTCATCAAGTATCGCAAGAAGGACGTCTCTTGCACCTGCAGCAATCCCAACTGTGCCCATACTGATGTAGACTTTTACTTTTGCCTCTCCTTGTCTTGTCTTAAGAAACGCCTGCGCTTGTTCCCTTAACTTCCTTAACTCCTCGATTGACTTAATCTTGTCCATCTATGCACCTCCATGCAAGCTCTTTATTTGTTCATTTAAGAAATCTCTAATTCCATTTAATACCAAAGGAGTACAAATTGTTTCGTTGCAAATTTTTTTCAAATCTTCAATTGAAATTTCAAAGACTTTTCCGTTTACTTCATGCCTATATCTGAAATTGATTTCTGGATGAGTGGCAACAACTGAAACTATTGTACTTGCAATATCACCCAAGGGAGGAGTATCTATATGAGATTTTCTAAAGCATATCTTGACGGTTGTTCCTTTCCCTTTTTCACTTTCAATTGAAATTCCCCCATCACATGATTCTGCTTCAAGTTTTAGAAGAGGAAGACCCAAGCCAACTTTCTTATTTTTGGAAGTCGTTGTAAAAGGATCAAATACCTCTTTTAATAAGGCCTCATCCATACCCACACCATCGTCTCTCACTTCAATTAATAGTAAGTCCTTATTATCATCCTCAAGAATATTAAGTTCTATATTTTTGGCATTGGCTTTCAAAGAATTCTCAATTATATCGAGAATATTTAAGGAAAGCTCTTTCACTACATGTACCTCTCAAGTATCTCAATTGCCTTTTCAGGAGTTAACTTCCCGTATATATCTTTTCCATCAACTGCTATTGCAGGCGCAAGACCACAGCAACCAAGACAACGGACAATCCTAACTGCAAATTTGCCATCTTTTGTTATTTCATTTGGTTTTATACCCAGCTTTTCACAAAGTGCATTTAATACCGCTTCACCTCCTTTTACATAACAGGCAGTACCCATGCAGGTCATAATAACGTGATCGGCATCTTTTGTCAGTTTAAAGAAGTTGTAAAAAGTTACAACACCATAAACCTTTGAAAGAGGAATATTAAGTTTTTCCGAAATGTAAACAAGAACTTCTTTTGGTAAATACCCAAGTGCCTCCTGCGTGCCATGTAAAACTTGGATAAGAGATTCTGGTTTAGCTCCCCATTTTCTAATCTCCATGTCTACTGCGGGAAAATTTTTTGCTTCCATTTTTCCTCCTTTCGAAAATTATACGCTTATCTTGTGATCTTGTGAAACATAGAGTTCACTTACTTCCTCTAATATTTTTTTATACTTTTCACTCTTGAGCTTGTAATAAACACTTCTTCCGACTTTTCTTCGTGTCACCCAGCCTGCCCTATAAAGTCTGTAAAGATTAAGAGACACGGTTGGTTCTTTCATCTTAAGTTTTTCTACAATCTCCTTAACGGTTTTTTCACCAGTTGTTAAATAGCATACAATTGCAACTCTTATGGGATTTCCAATCGCAGATAGGAACTCAGATGCTCTTACACATTTGCTATAACTATCACAAAGTAATTTCTTTTTTTCTGCCATCACTTATTATTTTATTCAAAAATGAAAATTTTGCAATATATTTGTTGATTATTTCACTATAAAATTTTTGAATAAAATCATTATAAAAAAGAAGCAATTAAATTATGTCGTAAAAATATAAGAGTGATATTTTACACAAATAATTTCACATTTTTTGTAAAATCTGTTAAAATATAAATGTGAGGGTTGAAGATATTATTAAAATTGTTGACGCAGAAATCTTGCAGAGTGTGGGAAATTGGGAAGCAAACATTAAATATGGTTTCGCTGCCGATCTCTTATCGGACACACTATTTGTTATAAGCAGAGAAGAGGAAGCAATACTATTGATTACTGGCGTCACGAATCCATCTGTTGTAAAAACTGCAAAGATACTGGATATTCCAGTTGTTCTAATAGTAAGAGGAAAACCAGTAGAGCAGGCAACAATAGACCTTGCAAAAAAAGAACAAATCATACTTTTAAGGACAAAGAATATAATGTTTGTGACATGCGGACTTCTCTATAAGGAAGGTCTTCAAGGTGCGCCTTGGAAACTACAATATTAATTTCTGAATTTTTTGTTTTTGGTGATGATTTTGAACATTTAGGGGACGGGACTTTAAAAACAAGAGAAACACTCGATAAAGCGCTCAATGAATTTGAATTCTATAAAAAATATCCAGCTCTTAAGAAAGAAAATCTGAGAAAACTTGGCGTTTGCTCTTATGAAGCAGAATCAAATATTGTAATACATGCAAAATTTGGCATAATAAAAACTTACGCTAATGAGAATAAAATAAAAACTATTGCAAAAGATATAGGTCCTGGAATTCCAAAATTACTGCTTGCACTTACTCCTGGATTCTCTACTGCATCTGAAAAGGCAAGAAAGTTAGGATTTGGTGCTGGAATGGGCCTCAAAAACATTCAAAAGATTTCAGACTTTTTTATCATAACTTCAAAGTATGGAAAAGGAACATACTTAACTTTTGAAATTTGGAACGAAGAAATCAACAGGGAGGGAATCAAAATGAAGATAAAAGACCTAATTAAAGAATTGCAATTGGAGATCCTTACAAAATATAATGAAGAAATTCTCGAAAAAAACATTGAAGAAGCCTATGCATGTGATCTTTTAAGTAGAGTTCTTGCTAAGGCTAATGAAGAAAGCACCTGGATTACAATTCAAACAAATGTAAATGTTGTAGGTGTTGCAGTAATAAAAAGAGTGCCTATAATAATCATAACAGAGGGAGAACCTGTACCAGAAGAAACTATAAAGAAGGCTGAAGAAAACTCCATAATAATTGCAAGAACTTTAAACACGACATTTGAATTATCAGGTAAGTTATATACACTTCTTGAAAAAGAAACTAAATAACCTCTTCTAAGGAATAAATGTTAATCCCCTGATAGTTTTTAAGTTTGGGCTTATCGTCAACAACAACATCTGTAAGTCTTAATTTCTTTGCAATAAGAATTGCTTCACCTGTTGTATATTTTCCAGAAACCCTTTTAGCTATATCTTCTGCAAGTCTCTCTTCAATGGTAGTAAGCCCAATTACGGTAATTCGGAATCTTCCTTCCACAATATGAGCTACTTCACTTTTCTGAGAAGCAGAAATGCATGCTTTAGAAAGAAGATCGTTTCTAACTTCTTGTGGGAGTTTATCATTTTCATAGATTTTTCTTAAAACAGAAGCATCTGCTACATATTTTGATTTAAGCTCAATTTTGGTAAATCGTTTAGTCTCATCAAGCGATGGCTTTTGCTCAATTTCGATTTTTTCCTCTTTTGTGGGACCCTTTTCAATCTTTTCTTCGCGCTTCTTACGATTTTCCTCCTCAAGTTTCTTTAAAAGCTCTTCAAATGTTGATTTAAACTCATCTTTTTTGGTTTTTTCCTCAATCTTTTCTTTGCTAACTGTTTCTTCTTGCTTGGTTGCCCTTTCCTCTTGAACACTTTCCTCAACCTTCTCAATTTCTTCAAGATTGGGCTGTGCAAAATCTGCAAAGGAAACTTCATGCTCTTCTTTAATTTCTTCTTTAACTTCTTTTTCGAATTCAACGGATGGCTCTTCAACAACAGAGGGCTTCTCAACAATTTCTTCGGTTGGCACTTTTTCTACCTTTTCAGCCTTTCCTGTTTCAGAAACTGTTTCCATAGGTAAAACTTCTTCATATCGAGAAGCTGATTTTTCCTCAGGTTTTGGTTTAATTACTTCCCCTGAAACTTCACCAGTTTTAGCCTTGCTTTCGAGCTCAACTTTTTCTTTTTCCTCAAACTTTTTCTCCTCTTCTTTTCTGAATTCCTCTTTTGTAGGAACTTCTTCTTTTTGCTCCTTAAAAGCCTCTTCTTTTGGCTTTCCTATTTTTTCTTTCTCAATTGTCAACCTATCAGCTCTCCTTGGAGGAGCAGGCCTGAAAATTCGTCGTGTTGGCTCTATTTCTTCTTTAGGCACTTCTTTTACAACTTCTTCTGGTGGTTTAACCGGTATTGTCTTTAATTTTGGAAGTTCCTCTTGAATCTCTTTAGGTTTCACGGGTATCTCTTCAATTGGTGCATTTTCCTTAACTTCAAGATCTTTAACATTAAATGCAATAGGCTTCTTTTTAACTTCCTCAATTTTTACAACTGGGATTTTTTCTTTCTTTCCTTTAGGAATTATAAGGATTATGATTATGAAGACAAATAATCCAAAAATAATGGAAGATACTATATCAACAGTTAAACCTGGAAAATAATTCGAAATGTATGGGTAAATTTGTTCAGAAATAGGTCTTAAAAAACCCAAAATGTTTGATGCGATCCCTTTAAAGAAAGTTTTAATAACATCAAGAAGTGTGCTAACATTACCCTGAGTAAAAATTCCTGCAAAAAATGTTGAAACATCTTTCAAAATTTTAGAAAAATATACCTTAATATTTTCAAAAATTTGCACCGCATTTGAGTTTGTATTGTTTGGATTCATTTTATCCACTCCGTTATTTTGACTTCCAGTATTAGTTAAAAGAGCCACATTTATTGGGTTATATAGATCAAGAGGTAAAAGCGTCGTAAAAATCTCTTCGTTTCCCTCTATTCCAAGGTCAAAAACAGCAATTTGTTTATTTGATGTTATATCTACTTTTGAAAAACTATCATTAAAAAGAAATATTTTTGGAGTATATGGAGTTAAAGTGAAACTATTTCCGTTGAAATTCAAGTTTGTATTTTCCTCTGTGCCTACAACAACAACTCTTCTTTGCCTTTCTCCAAAAATTTTTGTTACAATACCAGTATGGAATCTAAAAAGAGTTCCATTATTAAATGACGGAATTTGTTCTCCATCGACATTTCCATATTGGGAATAGGTATAAATAAGGACGGGTTTTGAAAAATTGATAAAAACTTCCTTGTATTCCGTATTGTTTTTCATATAATCGTTAGGATTCAGAATATCTAAGTATTTAAAATCGTTTGCTTTATCAAGAGTAAAGGCTGAAGTTTTATCGTCAAATTTAACTGAAACTGTCGTATTATCAAAAATAGATGAAACTCCAAGTCTTCCAAATGATATAACATTCGCAGAATCAATGCCATAAAGCGTTGCGAAAACATTATCATCTGCATATCCATATTCAATTAAAACAGGGCTATCAGAAGAAATTGTATAAATACCCTGAGCTAATTTAGTGTTGGCATAAAATGAATTTGCCTTAAGCTGAGTGTTAACTAAAACATTTCCATTAGTATCTGTAATCTTAAGATTTGTATCTTTTGTAGTTGTTATAAACAATACCTTAGGAATATACAATTTAAAGAATGTTCCAAAAACTGCACTAACGTCATCGGAAGAGTTTTTGTCAAAAGGAGGAGTAAGTGTAGAAAATTCAACAAAAATAGGTTTAGTTGAACTTACTTTAAAAACCGAATCATCTTTTAGGTCCACAAAAACAGAATCTAAATTTTTGAGCTCCTTCTCAAAAACAACATTATTAGACTTTTTATCTAAAACTGATACCTTGTTAGAATCACCATACGAAACTATAAAAACTCTTCCTTTTCTTGGCACAATAAATTGAGTACCAATAAAATTAGGTATATAGAAATCTTTTTTAATTTGAGGACTACTATCTTGTGGGATTAACTTCAAAATCTTTTTTTCTTTTGCTCCTATCGAAAGCGCAACTTTAAATGTAAAATTGTCATTATCTTCACTAAAATAAATAGGAAGGGGGACGCCATTGTCTAAAAGTAAAAAGTTCTGTGCATTACTCAAGACTTCCTTTTGCACTTTAAACGTAAATACTTTAAAAACAGGGACATCCAATGTATTTTCAACAGAGACGCTTATCCCTTCATCTCCTATTACAGGAGAAGAAAAAGCAAACAACAAAATTAAAACAACCAAAACAATCAAAAGCTTTTTCACTTTTTCCCCTTCCTATATGATAATACTTATTAATTTTTTTTCAAGTTATGAGCTCTGTGCTTTCTCCATAATATCTTTTATTTTTTGCTCGACTTCCTTTCCACCAACAACGCATGCATCATAACCTGCACGTCCTTCAGCTATTGCTTCAGCACAAGGATGACACCCAGGAAAACCACAAGCACCACATTCTCCATGTGGAAGGACCTCGTAAATTGCCTGCACTAAAGGGTTTTCCTCTACTTTAAACTTCTCATTAAAAACTCCGAGAAGAATACCAAAAAGTGTACCTAAAATTCCAAGCGTAAAAACAGAAATAAGTATTTCTTTCATTACGCACCTCTACCTATTTAATCATTCCACTAAATCCAAGAAAAGCCAACGAGAGAATTCCAGAAATCATAAAAGCAATTGCCTTCCCTTTGAAAAAGGAAGGTACATCAGAATTTCTTAACCTCTCTCTAATTCCTGCAAGTAAAAGCATTGCAATAGCATAACCAAATGCAATACCAAATCCCGATACAATTGATTCAACAAAATCATATTTATTCATAGAATTTATAAAAGTTGCTCCGAGAATAAGACAGTTAGTTGCAATCAAAGGAAGGTAAATTCCCATTGCTTTATAAAGATTTGGTGATGCCTTTTTGATGTAAATTTCAACAAGACCAACAAATGAACCAATTACAAGTATAAAAGCAGTAATTTGAAGTGCAGGCTGTAAACCTGTTGGAATAAGAATCCAGTTATCAATCATCCAAGCAAGAATTGAGGATGAAACTGTTACAAAAATTACAGCAAAACTCATACCTATTGAGTTTGTAAGGCTGTCTGTAAGACCTATATAAGAACAAAGCCCAAGAAACTGGATAAGTATAATATTATTGATTATAGTAGACGAAACAAAAATTTTAAGAAGATTTTCAACATAACTCATCTCTTCCCCTCCTTGTTCCTCAGGTAAGTTTCTATGGCACCAGTAAGTATGCCAATCATAATAAAACCTGCAGGTGGAAGTACCATCAATAACATTGGTTGATAACTATCGGGCATTAATTGGATCCCTGCCAAGGAACCTTTTCCTATAAACTCTCTTACAATTGCAATAGCTAAAAGCACTAATCCATAACCAATTGTATTCCCAACTCCATCCAAAAAAGAATCAAAAATTCCATTATGATAGGCATATGCTTCTGCTCGTCCGATAATGATACAGTTAACTACAACAAGGAGAATATAAAGTTTAATTATCTGATAAATAGCATTAAAGTAAGCTTCAGAAATCAAGGCAGCAATAGTTGTAAATGCAGCGATAACTGTAACAAAAATTGGAACTCTTATCTCGTTTGGAGTAATCTTCCTAATAGAAGAAACTATTACGTTTGATGGAATCTGTACTAAAGCAAATGCAAACGTCATAAGCAAAGCACTCTGGACGGAGTTTGATACTGCAATTGTAGAGCACAAGCCAATTGAAATTATAAGTACAGGATTATTTGGAATTATTGCATCCCAAATTATCTTCAACTTTTTCATTGCCCTGCCTCCTTAAGGTATGAAACAATAGCTTCTCCTGCAACTTTTACTCCCTTTGAAACCGCAGTAGAGGTAATCGTTGCACCAGTCATAGCAATAATATCTTCCTTTGGAACTAATTTATCTTTAATAACATTTTTATTTACGAATTGTCCTAAAAAGGTAATCTTGTCCTTTTTATTAACATAATACTTAGGATTATCTGCATTAGAACCAAGCCCTGCAGTCTCATTCATCTTGAGAATTTTAACACCAGAAACCGTTCCATCGCTTTTCACACCTACAAGCATTTCAATTGGTGCCTGCGAGCCTGGAACAACAACCTTTACAACCATTCCTATATTTTTGCCACTTGCCTTATCTTTAACAAGAAAAGATTCATTTATTGTAACTGATTGATCGCTTGATTGAATAGGTTTATCTAACTTTATAAATTCATAATTACCTGGAAAAACTTCAGATAAACCTCTCTCTAATGCCTTTGCATCTTGCGCTGCAATAATAGGCTTTGTTATCTGAAAAACTACTGCAAGTGCTAATCCTGTAATAGCTGAGATGAGCCCAAGAGTAACAGCAAACTTAAAAACATTATTTTTCATTTTGCCACCTCTTTTTTAGAAAACACACCATAGACTTTTGGCATAACCTTATCAAAGTAAGGAACAACAGCATTTCCTAAGAGAATAGAAAACATAACACCCTCAGGATATGAACTATATTGACGAATAAGCACAGTCAAAAAACCTATAAATATTGCGTAATATACCTTTCCCATAGGTGTTATTGGAGAAGAACTGTAGTCAGTTGCCATAAAGAATGCACCTAAAAATAATCCACCTGCAAGAATTGAAAATAGAGGGTCTCTTCCAAAAAGAGGCGAAAGCACAAAAACTGTTCCAATATAAATTACAGGTATTTTCCAATCGATTACTTTTCTTGCTATAAGATAAATGCCACCAATTAAAAGAAGTAGTGCTGAAGTTTCACCTAAACTACCTCCTACTGTGCCAAAGAACAAGGCCTTGTATAAATTTGCCTTTGTTCCAAAATCAGATATAAGCTTTGCGTAGCTTTGTAATTTTACAATACCTAATGGTGTTGCAGTTGTAATTGAATCAACAGGGGTTGCTTGAGAAATATTGGATAACCCAATCATTATTTGAGGCTTTATCCAGGTTGTCATATAAGTAGGCCAAGATACCATTAACACTGAACGTCCCACAAGAGCAGGGTTAAACGGGTTAGAACCAATCCCACCAAAAATCATTTTCCCCAAAATGATTCCCGAAAATGCTCCGACAACAACCATCCACCAAGGAGATGATGGAGGTAAAGTCATTGCAAGAAGTAATCCTGAAACTGAAGCAGAAAGGTCGTTTAAAGATGGTTTTTTATGAAAAATAATGTTACCTAATACCTCTGCCAATATTGAAGATACGACAGATATAATTATTACAAGAATCGACCTTAAGCCGAAAATAAAAACGCTTCCAATGAGTGCAGGGGCGATTGCAATGATAACATCACGCATAATTGAAGAAGTCGTTACCTTATCCTTTATATGAGGAGCTGATGTAACTACAAGGTCAATATCGTAGTTAGCCATTTTGTACCTCCTTTGGGGAGTTTTCCTTTTCTTTCATCTTTTGAGCTTTTAACTTTTCAAAAGCTGCTTGTTTTGCTGCTTCAATTTTTCTTTGTTTTATAATTGCCTGTTTAACACTCTTTATATTTTCAGTTAGATGCCTCTTTGCAGGACATACGTAGGAACAGACACCACATTCAATGCAGTCAAGTGCATGAAGAGTTTCCGCCGTTTTAAGGTCATTTTTTCTCGAAGCATGATCAATTAAAACTGGCATAAGTCCCATAGGACAAGAATCAACGCAGCTTGCACATCTTATACAAGGTGATTCTTCCTGAGGTGCCATTTCCAATGCCTCATCGCCAAACATAAGAATTCCTGAAGTCCCCTTTATAACTGGAACATCAACCGTTGGCTGAGCAATACCAGTCATAGGACCGCCAAAAATGAGTTTTCTTAATTTACGGTTAAGCCCAAGCGTATCAATTATAAACGATGCAGGTGTCCCAATTCTAATAATATAATTTCCAGGTTTAGAAACTGCATTACCTGAAATTGTTACTCCTCGCTCAATTAAAGGTTTATCTTCCAAAACTGCTTCTGTAATTGCTTTTAAAGTACCAACATTTTGAACAACAACCCCAACATCAAGCGGCAAACCTCCCGATGGAACTTCTCTTTTAAGAACAGCCTTAATGAGTTGTTTTTCTCCACCTTGAGGATATTTTGTCTTCACCAAAACAACCTCAACATTATTTAAACCCATTTCCTTTATTTTATTTTCAAGAACGTTAGCTGCATCAAGTTTGTTTTCTTCAACTGCAATAATACCTTTCTTTGCACCCGTTATTTTCATTTCAATGAGAATTCCTGTGATGACCTTCTCTGGATACTCAAGCATATTCCTGTGATCAACTGTAAGATATGGCTCACACTCAGCGCCATTTCCAATAATGGTGTCAATAACTTTATCTTTGGGGGGAGTTAATTTCACAGATGTTGGAAATGCTGCACCACCTAAACCAACAATACCATGCTCTCTTATAATTTTCACAAGTTCTTCGGATGGTAAATCTTCAAAAGATTTCCTCGGTGAAAGTTCAACCCATTCATCTTTATAATCGTTCTCAATAATTACGCTTTTGATTTTTGCACCAGTTGGACATAATCTCTCTTCAATTGCAATTACTTTTCCAGACACAGTTGCATGGACTGGTGCAGAAACAGGCTGCGTTGAATCGCCAATTTTCTGCCCGACCTTGACATAATCACCAACCTGCACCAAAGGATTATTTGGTGCACCTGTATGCTGCTGGAGCGGAATAACTGCAATTGGAGGAGATTTAAAGACTTCAAAGGACAAATCCTTGGTAAGTTTACTTTCATCTGGATGTATGCCACCAGGTGAATAAGTAAAGACTTTCATGTTTCACTCCTTTCGTTCTTCAAAAATAAACCCGCAATAAGGGCAAATCTTTGCATCTTTTTCAATAATCTTTTGGCAGTTCGGACACTTCTTTTTTAATTGTGTAAAACAGTGAGGACAATAGAGATAATCACTTTTTACTTCTTCACCACACACAGGGCATTTAAAAATTTCTTTTTCAATTTGTAATTCATAATATTTTTTTTGTAGTTCTAACACCTCCTTTCGCTCTTTCTCCTCTTTAATTTCTTCAAGAGTGTAAGGACTTCTTATCATTAGGTAGAAAACAAGGGGCAAAATGCCTCCAAAAACAATAACTGCAATTAACCAACCTAATGCATTTCCACCTCTCAATTTACTGTCGTTATACACGTAGATTGCAATAATTAGAACTAATATAACAAGTGAAAAGATTATTATAAAGACATCAGATGTTGAAAGATTCGGTAAAATCGTTTTAATAAAATCAATAATTTTTCCCATTCCTAATTATTATATTAATTTCTTGAAAAAGTAAAAATGTTTTCAAGCACTCTTACAAAACCAACAAGATACAATGAACCAGTTACTAAAAGAGGAAGTTTATTGGAAGCAAATTCCTTTGCTCTAAAATATGCTCTTCTTGGGTCCTCTTCAATAAAAATTTGATTTTTTGGAAGGAGTTCTCTTGCAAGAGTGTAAAGCATCTCGATATTCATTGCCCGTGAATAAGAATTCGGTGTAGTCGTAATGAACAGGTATGAGGTAATTTCTTGAATATTTGAAAGAAAAGTTCTTATATCCTTATCAGAAAGCATCGAGAAAAGCACTACAAATTTAGTATCAAAGCTCCGTTTAAGAGAGTACTTTAAAACTTGAGAAGAGGCATCATTATGTGCTCCGTCAATGATTACAAGTGGATTTTTTGAAACAACTTCCAAACGTCCTGGCCAGAATGCCTTAAAAAGTCCTTCTTTAACTGTGTTTGTAGTGAAATTAATCCCACTTACAAGAATTGATTGAATCGCAAGTGACGCATCGATAATTTGATAATCACCAATGCCTTTTATTTTAATTCCTTCAAAAACTGCTTTTGGATTTTTCGAGATAAAATCAAATTCACTATAATGCTCAAATTTTCTGATATTAGATACGTCAAAGTCTTTACCAAACTCATAATATGGAGAATTGTTCCTTTGGGCCTCTTCTAAAATAACGGCTTTCGCTTCGTCACTTTTTACATTGAAAACAACAGGAGAACCTTTTTTAATTATTTTTGATTTCTCAAATGCAATTTCTTTTAATGTATTTCCAAGATACTTTTGATGATCAAAACTTATATCTGTGATAATAGATACAACAGATCTTTCAATAACATTTGTCGCATCAAGCCTTCCACCTAAACCTACTTCCAAAACTCCATAATCAACGTTCTTGCTAAGAAAATACAAGAAAGCCATTATAGTAAAGGTTTCAAATGTAGAAGGAAGTTCGTCGTTTTTTAAATTTTTGTAAATTGGTTTTAAACTTTCATAGTATTTAACAAATTCAAGCGGAGTTATTAGCTTTCCGTTAATACTTATTCTTTCAAGAGTTGAAATAAGAGAGGGAGATATATAAAGTCCTGTTTTATAGCCATGTTCTCTTAAAATTGATGCAATGTAATTTGAAGTTGACCCCTTCCCTTTTGTCCCAGTAATATGAAAATAGGGTACTTTGTTCTCTGGGTTACCCAGCATTAAAAGTACCCTTTTGATGTTTGCCAACCCATATTTATCAGGTTGATTTATTTTTCCACCTAAAGCGAAGATTTCATCTAAACACTCTGAAAGTCTCACTAAACCTCAAGATCTTCAATATGGCTTAAAAGAACAGCCTTTGTCTTCTCTAATTCCTTTTGTCTTTCTTTATCCTTGTTTATAACCTCAGGGGTTGCTTTTTCTAAGAATACAGGGTTCATAAGTCTTGAGTTTATGGATTTAAGCTCAGCATCTATCTCTTGAAGTTTTTTGATAAACCTATCCTTTTCCTTTTGTAAGTCAAAGTCAAAAGGAAGTTCCATATAGACTGTAGTGCCCTGAACAACTGTCTTTAAAACTCTTTCGGGCTTCTTTTGAACATACTTCAGACTAGTTATATGCGCAAGTTTCAGGATTTTTTCGTTTTCCTCTTTTATTAGTTTAATTTCATTTTCATCTATTGAATTGAAATAAGCATTAAGCGGGGTTGCAACAGGTAACCCCAGTTCTGCCTTAAGGCTTCGCAAACCTCTTATAATTCCAAAAACAAAATCAGCATCTTTTTCAATTTTATCGTCGATAAAGGCTTCATTTACCTTAGGAAATTCTGATTTAATAAGTGGCTTATCTACAAAAGGAACATAAGAATATATCTCTTCTGTTGCAAATGGCATATAAGGATGAAGCATTTTTAAGATAGTAGAAAGTGATTTCCACAAAATGTACTGAACAGTTTTTTTCTTCTTTTCGTCATCTCCATACAATCTTACTTTAGAGAGCTCTATATACCAATCGCAGAATTCTCCCCAAACAAACTCGTAAAGTTTTCTTGCAGCTTCACCAAGGTCGTAATTCCCAAGATATTCAATTTCCATCTTTAAATGTCTATTAAGCCTGCTTAAAAACCATTTATCTTCAAACTCTAAATCCAAATTTTCTTCGTCAATTTCATTTGGATTGAATCCCTCAAGATTCATGAGGACAAAACGAGATGCGTTCCAGATTTTATTAACAAAATTCCTTGATGCCTTTAGCTTTTCTTTTGAAAGATTTATGTCTTGCCCGCCAACTGTAGTAAGTGAGGCAAGTGTAAAGCGTAATGCGTCAGCCCCATACTCTTCAATTAAATCCAAAGGATCCACTATATTTTTAAGGGACTTACTCATCTTTCTACCCTTTTCATCCCTAACAAGACCATGAAGCATTACTGTATAGAATGGCTCCTTTTTCATAAAATGCATGCCACTCCAAATCATCCTTGCGACCCAGAAGAAAAGAATATCATAACCTGTTATAAGTAGCGTTGTCGGATAATAATAGTTAAGTTCAGGGGTATTCTCCGGCCAGCCAAGAGTTGCAAATGGCCACAATGCAGATGAAAACCAAGTATCAAGAACATCTTCATCCTGTTTTATACGGGTGCTTCCACACTTAGGGCATTTCATCACAGGCTCTTTCGAAACAATCACTTCACCGCAATCTTCACAGTAATATGCAGGAATTCTATGTCCCCACCATAGTTGCCTTGAAACGCACCAGTCTCTAATATTATTTAGCCAATCATAATAAACTTTTACCCATTTTTCTGGTGTAATTTTTACCTTTTGAGATTCCACCGCTTCTTTTGCTTCCTCTGCAAGAGACTTCATTGATAGAAACCATTGCTTTGAAACAAGAGGCTCAACCACAGTGTGGCACCTCTGACAGTGGCCAACAGAGTGCACATAATCTTCCACTTTCACAAGATACCCCTGATTTTTCAAATCCTCCACAACACGTTCTCTTGCTTCAGTTGTGGTAAGTCCAAGATATGGCTCTGGAACATTAATCATTCGAGCAACATCATTAATAACATCTAAAAATCCAAGATTATGTCTTTTCGCAATTTCAAAATCTTCAGGAGAGTGTGATGGTGTTACCTTTACTGCACCTGTTCCAAATTGAGGATCAACAGCCTCATCTGCAACAATAGGGATTCTCCTCCCTACAAGCGGAAGGATAACATACTTGCCAATTAGATTTTTGTATCTTTCATCATTTGGATGAACTGCAACAGCCGTATCCCCAAGCATTGTTTCAGGGCGAGTCGTTGCAACAACTATATAATCGTCACTTTCTTCAAGAGGGTACTTTATGTAATAGAGTTTACCTTTTTCCTCTTCGTATTCAACTTCTATATCTGAAAGTGCTGTGTGGCATCGAGGACACCAGTTAATTATTCTTTCTCCCCTATAGAGCAAGCCTTCATTGTAATACCTAATAAACGCCTCCAATACGGCATTCGCATACTTTTCATCAAGGGTAAATCGAAGTCTTCTCCAGTCTGCTGAGACGCCGAGTTTTTTTGATTGCTCTATGATGGTATTTCCATATTTTTCTTTCCATTTCCAGACTTCTTCAAGGAATTTTTCTCTTCCAAGATCATCCTTCTTTATTCCTTTGGAAAGCAGCTCTCTTTCAACAACCGACTGAGTTGCAATACCTGCATGATCGATGCCCGGAAGCCAAAGGGTTTCTTTTCCAAACATTCTATTGAATCTTATAAAGATATCCTGTAGTGTGAAATTAAGGGCATGCCCTATATGAAGTTTACCTGTTACGTTTGGGGGAGGCATAACAATTACAAAATTTTCTTTTTTGGGACTAATTTCAGAATCAAAATAATGGCCTTCCTCCCACATTTTGTATATCTTATCTTCTACATCTTTGTGGTTGTATTCCTTTGCAAGTTCCATAACCTATTTCTCCTTATGCAGGATTTAAACCTTTAAGTCCTGTGGGTTCATCTCTTCTAAGAAGTGTTATATTGTGAAGCCTTTCTATGAAAATTTCTCCATTATACATAATTGCATTAACAAGGTGACCACCTACAACCGAATAATCATGAAGTGCTATTGCAGTATGCACATGAATTACAAGATCGCCTTCCCTTTCTGTAACACTTATATTACCTTGCAAGGATACAATTTCTGTAAGACCATCAAATACCTTCTTAACATACTCATGTCCATTCCAGTATCCGATTTCAACACTTCTAAACATACCAATTCCCGTAAAGACTGCACTTTCAATTTTATAATTCTTGCAAGCAGTTGTTAAGGACTTCATAAAGTCCTCTCCATCATACATTCTTATTGCAATTGTACTATTTCCTTCTTTTATCGTCATATCAAACCTCCTCTGTTATACAAGCTATATTATACTATATAGCAGGAATAAAAACAAAATGAGTATTTTAAAAAGAGAACAATTCATATAAAATTGGGTGTGAAAAACGATAGATATTTTTACCTTATTGCAGTTGCTGTTTTAGTTATTGACCAACTTTCAAAAGTTGTTGTAAGAAATACAATTCCTCTCGGAAAAGAAATTCCAATAATAAGAGGTATATTCTCTATTACCCACATTACAAATTCGGGTTCACTCTTTGGGATGTTCCAAAATGCTACACCATTCCTAATTGTTTCGAGTTTTTTCGTCACCATTCTCATAATATATGTTGAGAGAATAATAAATATTCCCTATAAGGAAGTTGGGTTTGGGCTAATTATGGGAGGTATCCTGGGAAACCTTGTTGATAGAATTATTTTTAGAAGTGTAACTGATTTCTTGTTTTTGAAGCATTGGCCGGTTTTTAATATTGCAGATGCTTCAATTGACATTGGCATTGCGATATTTATAATATCGTATTTAAAATATGGAAAATAAGTTTATTGCAGACGCTACAGGTAGACTTGATAAGATAATTGAAAACAAACTTAAAAATCTTAGCAGAAGCTATATACAGAAATTGATAAAAGAAGGATTTGTGCTTGTAAATGGCAAAGTTATTGAAAAACCATCGCATAAGATAAAGGCAAACGACTTAATTGTTGTAAAAGAAAAGGAACCCGAAAAACTTGAAGTTGGGAAAGAAGATAAACCAATAAAAATAGTTTATGAGGATGAATACCTTCTTGTAATTGACAAGGAAGCAGGACTCACTGTGCACCCAGTTGGCAGAAAAACAACTGATACGCTTGTAAACAGGCTTCTATACCATGTAGAAGACCTATCGCAAATTGGTGGAGTTATTCGGCCTGGTATAGTTCATAGACTTGATAGAGATACATCAGGTCTTATGGTTGTTGCAAAAACCGATACAGCACACAGAACATTAAGTGAAATGTTAAAGAGACACGAAATTAAAAGAAGATACATTTGTCTTGTAAAAGGGAATTTTAAAGAGACTTTTGGTACAATTAATTTACCTCTTAAAAGGGAACAAGGAACAACAAAAATGCGGGTATCAATTATGGGAAAAGAGGCTATTACCCATTTTAAAGTGCTTGAAACAATTGGTCCTTATACGCTTCTTCAAATTGAACTTGAAACGGGAAGAACTCATCAAATCAGAGTACATATGGCGCATATTGGACACCCACTTATCGGAGATACTCTCTATGGTAAAAAAGACAAAAATATAGACCTTGAAAGACAATTTTTGCATTCTTATGAGATTTCATTCAAACATCCTATAATTGATAAGGAGCTTAGATTCACTTCAGAACTACCTGAGGATTTAAAAGAAACACTTTGGGAGTTAAGAAAAAAATGGAAGAAAAAGCAATAGCAGTAAATAAGAAGGTTTTAAGAGACTTCGAGATACTTGATAAACTTGAGGTTGGTATAGAATTGAAAGGCTTTGAAGTAAAGTCCATAAGGGAAGGAAAAGTTAGTCTTGACGGAGCGTATGTTAAGGAATCAAACGGTGAATTTTATATATACAAAATGTTTGTTCAAATTCCTCCCTCAGTTCATACAAGCATAAGCGAAAAAAGAAAAAGGAAGCTCCTTATGCATAAAAATGAAATTGTAAGATGGAGCACAAGAGTAAAAGAAAGAGGACTTACAATACTTCCAATCGATGTGCATACCTCAAATAATAGAATAAAATTAACAATTGCGCTTGTAAGAAAAAGAGTACTGCACGGAGATAAAAAGAAATTAGAAGAAAAAATTGCAAAAAGAGAAATGAGGAAATACTGATGAAAAAAATTTTAACAATTTTACTGCTCATTTTTTATACATCCACAACCTTTTTTGTAGCACAAAGTGTTCTCTCGGAGGTAAGACAGGAGTTTTTATCGATAAATACTGACGGAGTTAATGTAAGAAGCGCCCCTGGAACGTATAATCCTGTCCTCTTTAAACTTAATAAGGATACATTTGTCCTTAATGTAGGAATTGGAAAAGACAAAGACGGGGGATTTTGGTATAAAATTTACGACTTTAATTCAGGAAAAACGGGATATATAGCAAGCTATCTGTGCGATAAAACAGGGATAACAATTACTGGGGAGAATTCGAACATTATCGCAAAGGTTAACACAGACTATCTAAATGTAAGATCTGGTCCAGGCACAGAATTTAAATTTATTAAAAGACTCAACTATGGAACAAAAATAAATGTATTAAGAATAATTAAAAGAAGCGACTCTCAAATCTGGTATAAATTTAAAGACGGAGACAACTTTTACTTTGTGGCAAGTTGGTATACAGTGAAGATAGATGAAACAAATCCAAATAATCAAGGGAACGATTCTTCTAACAAAAATAATAACTCAGGAAAAAACAGCACATCAAATACTCAAGACAACAGTAATACACAAGAAAACATTTCAATAACCGCCACTTCAACAGATTTTGTAAATTTAAGAACAGGTCCTTCTACCGACTACGGAAAAATTACTCTTATAAATAAAGGTGACGAAGTTGTAATAATAGGTTTTGCAAAAAATCATAACGGTGAACTATGGCTCCAATGTAAATACAATGACAAAGTTGGGTTTGCTATAAGCGATTATTTTAAGTTTGATGCAAGTAGAGTTGCATTAGATATTTCAATGATAGGAAGTGAAGCGAAGACAAATGATTCAACAAATCTGAGAGAAGGTCCATCAACATCATACAATGTTATCCAGGTTGTTCCAATTAATACTGCGTTTAATATAGTAGGCGTTTGTTTAAACAAAGATAAAGAAACATGGTTTGAAGTGAACTTAGAGGGAAGATACGCCTGGGTTAGAAACGATACTATTGTATTTGCAAAAAAGGAAAAAGGGATAATTGAAAGCGTCCTCTGGCAAATTACGGAAGACGGTATTGACATTCAAGTTAACGGTAAAAACTTACCAAAGCCAAACATAAATATGCAAAGCGATCCAATAAGACTGGTGCTTACATATAACAACACTGATTTCCTCAACACATCAAATCAAACTGATCTCAATATTTATCCATTTACAAGATACACAATTCAAAGTTATAACAATAATGCTTCAATTACAATCTATCTGTTAGCGGAGATTCCGTATCAATTTGAAGTAAAAGACAATCTTCATTTAATACATTTTAAACTTCCAAAGATCAATCAAAAAATAGTTGAAATTGGTGGAAGTGTAATATTCACAAATATTAAAAAGTTAGATAATACGCTTTATATTAGCCTTGATGATTTTCTAAACTTTTTCAATATAAAGATAAGTGAATATAATTTAGATTTCTTTGGCAATAGTATCAAGATAGCAAAAGAAGAAATAATTAACGCTGATGGTGAAAATTTTGTTTCCTTAATGAATTTGTCAAAGTACTTTAATGTATCAGTAACAGAAACAAATAATGAAATCTTTATAGACCCAGTTCTTATTGACTTTAAGAAGGATAGTAGCTCAACGGTACTTACGTTTAGTTTTCCATTCAAAGCAAAAAAGATTAGCGAAAATAACAAAGACTATCTTGTAATCTATGCTGAAAATTCTTTAAATATACCTTATAAAAGTTTGAAGAGGGTATCAACAACACCTCCCCAAATATTCATAGAATTAGATAATGTCTCTTATGTTGCAAAAGATAATATGCTAACACTGACACAAGCAACCAGCGAAAGTTCAAAATTACTTTCAAGTAGAATTATTATTATAGATCCAGGGCATGGAAGTTATTCTGGCCAATACTTAGATGTGGGAGCAATAGGATACTCTGGAACAAAAGAAGCATATATAGTGCTTGACATTGCACTAAGACTAAAAAAACTATTAGAAAATGCAGGTGCTAAGGTAATATTAACTCATACAACAGTTGATGATCCAAAAAATCCCACCCTTAAAGGAAGAACAGATATTGCAAATGCATCTGGTGGGGATCTTTTCATTTCAATACATCTAAACTCAAGTGTAAACAGTGATGCATCTGGCACAGAAACTTACTATTGGTATGACTCATCTAAGCGTTTGGCTCAAACAATCCAAGAATCCCTTGTAAAAGCCTTAGGCACTTATGATAGAGGAATTAAAAAAGATTATCTTTATGTTTGCAGAGAAGTTACTACAATGCCTTCAATTCTTACAGAAATAGGTTTTATATCAAACCCCAAAGAAGAGGCGCTTTTTAAAGATCCAAACTTCCTTGATAGAGTTGCTAAAGCACTCTTTGATGGTATCGTGAGGTATCTAAATGGTTAACACAAAGCCAATCGGAATATTTGATTCAGGTGTTGGTGGGTTAAGTGTAGTAAAAAGTTTAAAAAGGGTCCTTCCCAATGAAAATATTATCTATGTAGGAGATTTGAGGCATTTTCCTTATGGCACAAAAACAGAAGAAGAAGTTAAAACATATGCAAGAAACATAACCAAATTTTTACTCACAAAAGAAGTTAAACTTATCATCGTTGCATGTAATACAGTATCATCCATTGCAATGGATGAACTAAAAGTTTTAGCCAATCCTGTAGAAGTCATTGGTATGATACAGTCAGGTTCAGAATATGCAGTGAAAACAACCAAGAATAAGAAAGTAGGCGTTATTTCAACTCCACTTACTGCAAAAAAACATGCCTACAAAAATGAGATCCAGAAACTCGATGGGTCAATTGAAGTATTTGAGGTCGGCTCTCAAGAACTTGTTAATCTTGTTGAAGATGGAGTAAGTTTTAATGATTATGCCTGTGCACTTGCAAGAGAAAAATTAGAAGAACCACTAAAAAACAAAATTGACACGCTTGTTTTAGGATGTACTCACTTTCCTTTCCTCTATAAGGTGGTAAAAAGTGTTGTTGGCGAAAGTGTTGAAGTAATTGATCCTGCAGAATATATTGCAACAAAAACAGTAGAACATTTAAATGAAATTGGCTTTAATAATGGAACTCATAAAACAATTTTCTATACCACTTACGATAAGGAATCTTTTAAAGAAAAACTTTCGTTATTTTTGAGTATTGAAGATTCAGAAGTTTACGAAATTGACATTTAAGAAATTTTTAATACTGCTGCACCTTGAATTTTGCCTTGCTTTATCGAAAGAAGGGCCTTGTTTGCATCTTCTAAAGGAAATATCGTGACTTTAGGAATAATGGGAATAACCGACGCAAGTTTCAGGGCGTTTATAACATCATCTCTTGTCACATTTGCAACACTTTTTACCGACCTTTCTTCCCAAATTAAGGTATAATCAAAAGCATTAATAGGAGTTTCTTTTCTTATGGCGTTCACCACGATATGACCACCTTTATTAAGATATTTCAGGGCGTAAGGAATTACCTCACCTACGGGTGTTGTATCAATTGCCTTATCATAGGTTATAGAAATCTCACTAAAGGTTTCAAAGATATAATCTGCTCCTAATTCTTCTGCTAATTTGGTTGCATTATCACCTAATTTTTTAACGAAGACCACAATTTTTGAAGAGGGATTGAGATATCTTATATACCTATAAACGATATGATTTGATGCACCAAAACCAAAAAGCGCAACTGTTTCGCCATCTTTGATTTCAGAAAGTTTGTAGGCTCTAAATCCTACTGCGCCTGCACACAAAATTGGCGCAGTTGTTTCATCCTTTAAGTTTTCAGGAATCTTATATGCAAACTCACTTTCAACAACCATATATTCTGCATAACCACCATCAGCATCGGCACCTGTTGCAATAAAATCATTACAGAGATTTTCTTCACCACTTTTACAATACCTACACTTCCCACAGGCATGCTTTATCCAGGCAACACCAACTCTATCACCAATTTTAAGGTTTTTAACTTTATTTCCCTTTTCTACAACATATCCCACAACTTCATGACCAGGAATAACAGGAATTTTAGGCATTCTCCTTCCTTCAATTTCATCAATCTCTGTGTGGCAAACACCACAATAAGAAACTTTTATTAAGACCTCGTTCTCGGTTGGTTTTGGTATATCAACTTCTCTTAGAATAAGAGGATTTTCCTCTAATTTTCCAATCCTTTCAATAAACATCGCTTTCATTTTCATAACTCTAACCTCGATATGGCATCAAGTTTAAGATCAGAAATTTCGCCTTTCATCGTATAACGAAGATATCCTGTAAGAGCAATCATTGCGGCATTATCTGTGGAAAGTGCCTTTTGAGGAAAATAGACATCAATTGGCGACATTTTTACAAATGTCTCCCGAAGCCTTTTATTTGCTGATACTCCACCTACAACCCCAATTCCTTTTACTTTAAAGTCAGTTGCGGCACGTAGAGTTCGCTCAACAAGAATTCTTACAAGGGCATTTTCAAAACTTGCAGCAAGGCTTGGAAGATCGTTTTCTACAACATCTGGATGATTTTGAATAAAATAAATACCAGCGGTCTTTAAACCACTAAAACTAAATTCATAAGGACTTCCTTTAAAAGTTAAATTTGGAAATTCGTATTTATTTGGATCGCCTTCAAGCCCCAACTTTTCGATTATTGGACCCCCAGGATAACCATATCCTAAAAATCGCGCAAACTTATCAATAGCTTCACCTGCTGCATCGTCGCGAGTGCGTCCAAGTACTTTATATCTTAAGAAATCTTCCATAAACACAAGCTCCGTATGTCCTCCAGAAACAATCAAAACAAGCAATGGAAAAACATCATTCTTTTGATAAAGCGGTGCACCTTCAAGAAATAATGAATATATATGCCCTTCAAGATGATTTACCCCAATTAGAGGTTTATCAAGAGCAAAACTCAAAGATTTTGCAGCTTCAACTCCTACAAGAAGTGAGCCAATAAGCCCAGGACCTTTTGTAACAGATATTAAATCAATGTCATTCAAAGAAGTGTTTGCAAGTTTTAATGCCTCTTTTATCGTATACCCAATGAGTTCTGCATGCTTTCTTGACGCAATTTCAGGAACAATACCTCCAAAATCCTTATGAAAAACTTCTTGTGAAGTCAAAACATTACTCAAAATTTTACCGTCATTCTCAATTAAAGAAACAGCAGTATCGTCACATGAAGTCTCAATTCCAAGAGTTATCATTTATCTTCATCCTCCTTAGATACTGTGAGTTCCATTCTTATACCATCTTCCCCATCTTGATAGTAAGATTTTAACTCTTCCTTTTCAATGAAGCCTAATTTTTTGTAAAGTCTTTGGGCAGAAACATTAGATTTCCTTGCCTCAAGATATACAACTTCATGGCCGAGTTCCTTTGCAAGATTTATGGCAAATACAAGCAGTGATGTGCCAATCCCTTTTCCGCGTTCATTGGGATGAACTGCAACATTAATAATGTGAAGTTTTTTACCTTCATACCAAACACCAATAAAACCAACAACCTTACCTTGCAATTTAGCAACAAAGTAATCAGACGAAGCATTAAATAGATAATCAACCATAAATATTTCACGGGGCCACGGATCTTCGTAGGATAACTCTTCAATTTCAATTATTTTTTTAAAATCATTTGCTTTTGCTTTAACTATTTCAATTTCGCTTATCATCGCATTTTCTTAAAAAGCTTATCTTCTGCTCTTAAATAAATAGGTTTAAGTGATAAAGGATCCCCGATTTGTTCACCTCTTGAAATTTTTAGAAGGGCAAGACTATGAATAACCTCAGGGTCTACAAATATTTTCTTAAAATTTTTTAAATTTGCATAAGAAAGGTCTTCAAATGAAACAATTAGATCACTTTCAAGATTTTGAAGTTCTGAAATTGTTTTTATCTCATCAGGTGAACTCCTTGCGCCGTTTTCGAATTCAGCAACAAAAAACTCATTTCTTCCAGCAGAAAGCACTGCTTTTATTTTTAAATTTCCTACGTGTCGTGATATGAGTTCTAAAGAATTTACAGGAATCAAAGGGATATTAAGTGCAAATGAAAGAATCTTCGCATCAACAACACCAATTCGAGTCCCCGTAAAACTTCCCGGGCCATTTACAACAAGAATATGTGTAAGATCACGTTTCTCAAACTTTAAAATATCAAACATTGTTTTTGTAATGTAGAGTAGATTGTTTGGACTTTCATCATTAGGATACTGAATTACAGAATAGAGAATTTTTTCATCGTTCCCAAGCAAACTAATCGTTGGATAAAATGCCTGACTAAGGAATAGATAATTCATCTAAAACACTCTCCATATTAAAAACTTTCATTGATAACGTACGTTCAGTTTCGCTCAAAATTGTAAGGTATATTTCCATATCAAAATCAAGCAAACCTTCAATTTTGTCTCCCCATTCAATAACATGAATACCCTGTTTTGAAACTAACTCAAAAATTCCAAGATCATCAAAATCCTTAGGATTATTGACCCTATACAAATCGTAGTGATATAAAGGAAGATTGCCTCTATATATATTGAGAAAGACAAAAGTAGGACTTTCAACATAGTCTTTTGCAAAAAGTCCCTCAGAAATTCCCTTCACAAGTGTTGTTTTACCTGCACCAAGAGGTCCAACAAGTCCTATAATATAATTTTTTGCATTTTTTAAAAGTATCTCTCCAAGTTTTCTACCTATATAAATTGTATCTTCCACACTTCTCAGGATAAAACTTTTTTCTTTCACATAATAAATATAACAAAAAATTAATTTTTTTGAAAGTTCTGATATAATAAATGTGAAAAATAATAAATTTGGAGTAGATCATGGGAAAGAAATTTATTTTATTAGGCAATTTTACAAACGAAGAGATTGTAAAGATAATGCAAAAGGTAAAAGAGGCTATAAATACTGAAGATCTAATTTTTGCAACACTCACCGATACTGTAAAGGAATGGAAAGTAAAAGATTGGCTTAAAGAATTAGAAGAGGAAGACGAATATTTTAAAAAACAAAAAGAAAAAAGATAGTTCAATTAAAAACTCATTTTGCTCCTTTAAACAATTTAGACCTCCCTCTTGACATAAATCCTAAACTCTATATAATAAATTAGCAAACTTAGTATAAATTTGCTAAAAATTCATAAAAAAACAAGAAGGGAGGTTGGTTGTATGGCAGAAATTATACCCATTCACGACCACATTGTAGTAAAAATCGAAGAGGAAGAAGAAAAAACTAAAACAGGCATTGTATTGCCTGACACAGCAAAAGAAAAACCTCAAAAAGGCAAAGTCGTTGCAGTAGGTTCTGGAAGAATTCTTGACAATGGAACAAAGGTTCCCCTTGAAGTAAAAGTTGGTGATACTGTTATTTTCTCAAAGTATGCAGGTACCGAAATAAAATTGGATGAAGAAAAGTATCTCATACTATCAGAAAAAGAAGTACTTGCAATCCTTAAATAAGGAGGTGAAACTATGGATGCAAAACAAATAATTTTTGGAATGGATGCAAGAAAGGCAATACAAGCAGGTGTTGATAAATTAGCAAATACCGTAAAAGTAACATTAGGTCCCAAAGGAAGACATGTTGCACTTGAAAGAAAATTTGGATCCCCAATTCTTTCTGACGATGGCGTTTCAATTGCAAAGGAAATCGATTTACCCGATCCAAATGAAAACATTGGAGCTCAATTAGTCAAAGAAGTTGCATCCAAGACTGAGGATGCAGCTGGTGATGGTACTACAACTGCAACTGTTCTGGCACAAGTTCTCATTGATGAAGGTATTAAGAATGTAACGGCAGGCGCTGATCCTTTACTTCTCAAAAAGGGAATTGATAGAGCAGTCGAAGTAGTTATTGAAGAAATGAAAAAGCTAAAGAAAGAGATTACAACAAAAGAAGAAATTGCACAGGTTGGAACAGTTTCATCAAAGATTAAAGAAGTTGGAGAAGCCATTGCTGATGCAGTAGATAAAGTTGGCAGAGAAGGCGTAATAACTGTTGAGGAATCCCAAGGTCTTGGTCTTGAGGTAAAGACTGTTGAGGGAATGCAATTTGATAGAGGATATATTTCACCTTACTTTGTAACCGACACCGAAAGAATGGAGGCAGAACTTAAAGATCCTTTCATCGTAATTACAGACAAGAAGGTTTCATCAATTCAGGAATTCTTACCACTTCTTGAAAGGATTGTTCAAACAGGAAGACCATTCCTTCTTATTGCAGATGATGTAACAGGTGAAGCTCTTGCAACACTTGTTTTAAACAAAATTAAAGGAACATTCTCTTGCGTTGCCGTTAAGGCACCTGGTTTTGGTGACAGAAGAAAAGCAATGCTTGAAGATATTGCAATCCTAACTGGCGGACAAGTCATCTCAGAAGATCTTGGAATTAAATTTGAAAGTGTCACTCTTGACATGCTCGGAAGAGCAGATGCAGTTAAAGTTGACAAAGATAATACAACAATAATTGGTGGTAAGGGAGACAAGGAAAAAATCCAGGCAAGAATTAAGCAGATTAAAGAAGAAATTCAAAGAACAACCTCAAGTTACGATAAAGAAAAACTCCAGGAACGTCTTGCAAAACTTTCCGGTGGAGTTGCTATCATTAAAGTTGGTGGCGCAACTGAAACAGCAATGAAGGAACTAAAGCACAGAGTTGAAGATGCTGTTGCAGCAACAAAGGCAGCTCTTGCAGAAGGTATCGTTGCAGGTGGTGGAGTTGCATTCGTTAAGGCAATTCCTGCACTTGATAAGTTAGAAGCAGAAGGGGACGAAAAAACCGGTATTATGATCGTTAAAAAGGCACTTCAAGAACCACTAAAACTCATTGCTGAAAACGCAGGCTACAACGGAATTATTGCTCTCAACAAAGTAATGGAAACAAAAGACAACATCGGTTTCAATGCTGAAACTGGTAAATTTGAAGATATGTTCAAAGCAGGCGTAATTGATCCGTTTAAAGTAGTAAGAACAGCACTTCAAAATGCAGCAAGCATTGCAGGACTTTTGCTTTCAACCGAAGCAATCGTGACAACAATTCCAAAGGAAGAAAAACCAGCACCAGCACCTCAATATCCTGAATACTAATATAAAATTTTAAGAATTTAGCCCTCCCAAAAGGAGGGCTTTTATTTTTTATGAGTTATGTGTAACATTTTCACGAGGTGAAGAATATTATGAATGTGGAAGATAAATTGAAAGAAATTGTTCCAAAAATAAAGAATGGAGATTTAGAGGCATTTGAAATGTTATACAATTTAACTTATAAATATGTTTTTAAGATTGCTTATGCGATAACTCTTTCCAAAGAAGACGCAGAGGATGTTATGCAAAATACATATCTTAAAATCTATGAAAAAAGAAAGACACTCGACAGTAGCGACACAATAATGGGTTATATTAAGCGGATTGCAATAAACTATGCACTTAAAAATAGTAAAAAAACAAACCCAAAATTCATTAATAGAGAAACAAATGACGGAAAAGACGATATAAAAGAAATTGTTGAAGATGCTCTGAAACAGCTTGATTCAAAAGATAGAAGCATAATAACACTTTTCTATATGGATAATCTTTCCACTAAAGAAATTTCATTTTTATTAAACGAATCTGAAGAAAACATAAGAGTAAGACTGCATAGAGCAAGAAATAAGCTTAGGGAGGTGATTGAGAATGGAGAAATTTGAAAAAGATGTTTTGAATTTTTTAGAAGAAACTGTACCTAATCCAGAAATTAAGGAAAAAGTTATGAATAAGATTAAAAACGCAAAAAGGAGAGAAATTATGAGGCGTAATGTTTTCTTAGGAATTGTAGTTGCAATTATCTTCACATTCTTATTATCATTTGTTGCGCCTGTGTTCGGCAAATCTGGGACTCTTCCACAACTCATTAAAAGCGTTAGAATAGAAAGTGCAGCAAAGAATTTTGAAGGAGTAATTGAAATTGATCCAAGCGTTTTAGAAAAGATAACAAAAGCAAATCTTCCTTTTGCTGATGCTGTTGTTATTTCTGCACTTTCGCATGATAAAAATATTGACATCGATAAAGTTATTGAATTACGTAAAGATGGTTATGGGTGGGGAAAGATTCTTGATACCCTTAATACTACATTAAGCGAAAAAGATTTAACAAGTGGAAATGTATCTTCAAATACAACCACTAATACAACAAATAATGCAAGCCTTTCACAAAATGAAACTGAACAAAATACAAACAAAAATCAAAATAAGAATGAGGGGGTTACTACTCCCACTCAAAATCAGGAAAAAGAAACAGAAACTGAACAAAATGAGAACGAACTCATTGTCGTTGCAAAAGGCACTATTAAAGAAATTAACGGAAATACTTTAACGGTTAACGACACAGTAGTAACGCTTAAAGATAACACAAACATAAAATATTTGGGTAATCTGATAACTTTAAACGACCTTAAAGTAGGTGATACCATTTTGGTACATGCCGTAAAAGATGGCGATAATCTTGTTGCAAGAGATATTATCGTATATAAAACCACTCCAAATAAGGAGATAAAACAAAATAAGCAAGATAAAAAGCAAGTTGAAAATAACGAAGAAAACAACGACAAGACAACAGAGAATACTGAACAAAACAAAGAACAAAAATCAGAAAAAGAATATGAACTGAATACGGTTATTGTAAGTGTAAGCGATTCCTCCATAACTCTTAAGGATTTCGAAAATCCCGTTTTAATAGATAAAACTACGAAAGTCGAGCAAAGAGGACTTGGAAGAGTTGATATAAGTGCATTAAAGGAAGGACAAACTGTCCAAATTCATATAAGGTATGATGGAACAAACTACAAGGCAACTCAGATAATAATCCAAACAAAAGAAGATTCTAATAAAAATGAAAACGCACAAGATAACACAAATTCTAATAAATTAGAAAAATCTAATGGCAAAAGCAAGAAACCGTAACAAAAAATAAGTATTATTTCACTATAACCCCGGATGAAGCCGGGGTTTTTTAAATTACACCTCTCACAATTACTATGGGTGTCCCTTCGTCTTCGTTTCCTGCTGGATTATCGCTTAATATCTTTTCTAATTTTTCTTTATTAACATTTTCGGTTTTACCCACAACCCATGCTCTTCCAAGTTCATTTGCATCAACTATTGCAACTTCAAAGCCAATTACATCTCTTATCCTTTTTGCAAGCTTATTTGAATCAATAGGACCTGGTATAATGTAATAATCGTAGGGAGGAATTGCTGCAGGGGGATCATCAATTAGAGCTGACTGTTCTCCTGCAACCTTATAAAATACACCATTAAGCCCAAAAACCTTGCCAATAGCACCTAAGAGAAATCCCATTACAATTCTTAAAGCACCGGCCTCTTCAATTGCTATTTGCATTGCATATGGATTTGCAAGAGGAGCAGCGCCACCAAAAGGAATACTTTCTTGATTTACAAATCGTGAGATAAATCTTGCAAGTTTACTTACCTTGATAGAATCAACAGGGTATATTCTTCCTTCAGCAATTGCCGCAACACATGAAGAGATTGTTATAATATCGCCATTTCTTGCGTAAGGCAAGGCATACTGCTTTATAATTTCTATAAGATTATCATCCTCTTTTATTAGGGGAGTTTTTACAGGAATCTTTTCTATAGTTGATTTTTGTGTTGATTTTTGTGAATTGTTATAAACATCATAATTAAAACCTAAGTATTGATTTGCGAATTCCTTTAACTCTCTATTTTTAGGATGTGTTTTAATGCCGACTTCTACAACTTTTTTTGCAAGTTCAAAATTCCCATTTTTTAGAAGTAAGCTTGCATATTTTATAAAATCTGACGCATAAAAATCAGAAGGTTCAATTTCATAGAATAATCTATAAAATTCAGTTGCCTCATCGACATTACCGTTGTTATAAGCTATTGTCGTTAATCTTTTGAGAACATAGCGATAAGGTGAAAGAGTACTTTTTTGAGGCTCTTTAAAATGTGAAAAAATGCCTTTATAGACCTCTTCTGCTCTTTTAACATCCTGCACTGTAAAAAAGTAAAAATCACCAAGTTCAAGTTGCAACCACAAATTCTCTGGGTTTTTTTCGATTCCATTTTTTAGAATTTCTTCTGCTTCTTTATAATCATTTTTTAAAACATACAAATGACTTAAATATCTGTATGCACCAATTCCATCTCTTGGGTTCTCGGTAAGATAGCTTTTAAGTATTCTGATCCTATCGTCAATATCAAATGTTTTAATCCTATCAATATATCTCATAATCCAAGATCTTTATTTATACCTTTCATAGCTCTTAAGCCAAGTTCGACGAATTGTTCTAAAGATAAACCAAACTCCTTACAACTTTCTATCTGTTCCCTATTTGCTCCCTCTGCAAAGCGCTTTTCCTTAAATCTCTTAAGCACGAATTCTTCATCAACATTTTCGAGTTTCTTACCTTTAACCAAAGCACAAGCAGTAATAAGCCCAGTCAAGGGATCTGCCGCATATAGGGCCTTCTCCAATAAGGTTTCTCGCTTTAAACCATGAATAGGATTATGTTTTTTAACAGCAAGAACAATGTCCTCGTCAAAGCCCAGAGACTTAAGATATTCGCTTCCAACAATGCTATGAAGATGAGGTTTGTCCTTCGTTGTATCGAGATCTATATCGTGAACAAGTCCCGCAATGCCAAATTTTTCTTCATCTTCGTTAAATAGCTTTGCAATCTCCCGCATAACCGATTCTACTGCCAAAGAATGTTTATAAAGATTTTCATTAAGCTTACTTTTCAAAAGTTCTCGAATTTTTTCTCTTTCCATACGGAGATATTATAATATACATTAGGAGTTTTAGAAAATTAAAATGGCAATTTACTATTTAAAAGAAAGTAAAATTGAAAAAGATCAAATCATTATTACTAATGATTTGCTGCACCATTTAAAGAATGTCCTTCGAATTAAAAAAGGAGAAAAAATTAAATTCTTTGACGACAATTTTATTTATACAACTGAATGTATTGAAAAAGAAAAAGACGCCTTAATTTTTAGAATAAAAGAAATTTCCAAAAATAAGAAACCTGAAATAGAATTCAATATTATACAAAGTGTTATTGAAAAAAGCGAATTAGAAGACTCAATTAGACTCCTCGTAACATCAAGAGTTTCAAAAATCTTTGTAACCAATACTGAGAGAAGTGCTAAATCATTTAAAGAAACAAACCTCAAAAGGCTTAGGGAAATTGCCTTAAATACTTCAGAACAAAGCGAAATTTGTTTCATACCAGAGATTATATATCTAGAAAGTCTTGATAGGGCGATTCAAATGTTCCATGAGAATTCATTTGTACTTCATTTTGGCTCTAAATATTCCTTAAAAGATATCCCAAGCATTGCAAACTTAAATAAACCAATTACATTTTTTATTGGTCCTGAAGGTGGATTTAGCGAAGGAGAAATAGAAATGTTTAAAAAAAACGCAATTCCAATAATTACACTAAAAAGCGGTGTTTTTCGATCGCAATTTGCAGGGACTGTAGCGGTCCTTGTTACCCTTGAATTGATTTCTTGATAAAGCTAACAGCTTCTTTAAGTCGTTCTTTTACTTCGTCCTTACCAAGAATTAGAAATATTTTTGTAAGTTCTGGTCCATTGCGTGAATAGAAAAGTGAGATTCTTAGAGGATGGTATATCTTTTTGCCGAGAATTTGAAGTATATCTTTCAAACTATTAAGAAAATTTTCAACTTCATCCTTAACAAATTCCAAGTTATCAATGTTATTTAACACATATTCAAGTGCTTTTAAAGCTTCTGGATCTAAAAGCATTTTCAAATCATTTTCTGAAATAGATTCAAACATTCTCTTAAAAAATGGTTTAGAAAAAGGAACAACATCTTTTGTAAAATTCATGTTTCCCCTTACCGCATCAATAATTAAAAGAGTTCTCTCTCTGCAATCAGAAACATTATATGCCTCTTTCAAATAAGGAAGCGTTTCATCACAGAGACTTCTAAGATCTTTATCAAGTATATATTTATGATTCATCCATTTGAGTTTTTCAAAGTCGAAGATAGCAGGGGCTTTA
>PNIL01000010.1 GCA_002877955.1 Caldisericum exile
TTAGCGGTTTTCATAAAATCTTCAACCATTTGTTTTGCGTCCATACGCAACCTCCTTCTTAAATTTTTTTTCTACCTAAATTGAGCGATTTTTTATAACTCTAAAAAAGTTTAGTATTTTTTCGAAAAAATTGCAAGTTTTTGGAGCATATTTTTCTATTTTTGTATTTTGTTCTATTTAAAGTAGTGTGAATGTGCGCAATATCATGAATAATCTGGATAGTTTTACTGTATTTTATGAATTCTAAGCATAGTTACCCTATCCTTTTATCTAAGGAAGAGAATTAGAGAAATTGATTATTCTGTCTCTATGCAATGGCAGTAGTTCTATCCCAAATTCTTTCAATGCCCTGTTCACGAGTTCATCATATACTCTTCCGTGGTATGATTCAATGATTGTTTCTCCCATAAAGTATTCTTCTTTTTCTGCTTTAATGAAGATATCATTGAGTTCTTCGTCAATACCAAGGTTCGTGTAGATTATCAGATCTCCCTCCGATGCAAATGGAAGTACTGTTTCTCCTCTATCGTTTATTAAAGGTTTGAGGTAGATAGCACGCCTTTCTTTATCCCAAACACCTCTTTTATCAATAAAGTCTACAAACTCCCATATGTTTTCTTTTCCAATATAATTATTGAATTTTCCAATACTTTCAATTGATGCTTTTATGTCGTCATATATTCTTCCTCCATAAGATGTATGCTACGTTGAGTTTCTTAAGCGCTTTGAAGTTATCCTCATCGAAGAACCCTGCATCAGCAAGAATAAGTATGGGAACATCCTCCCTGTATCCATTTCTTATCCTTTTTATGATATGAGTGAGAGATTCTATCACTGTATCAGAATGGTTTATGGATTTTCCTCCCCTAAAGACAGCATCAATTAAATACCCATTTTGCCATAATCTTGCGGGAGAAAATGACTTGAAGAACCTCTTTGCACTGTGAGAGTTCATCATTGCTCTAACGCCATTCTCTATTGTCTCTGTATACCCCCTATCCCTTAAAAGGTCATCAAAATGGGTTAGATGGAGCGATGTACCATCTCATAAGGAAACAGAATAGCTGCTTGAATGTGTTTTCAATTGGTATTCCTTTCCTGCTTTTTCTCATACTCCCAAAGTATTTCGTAAGCTTCGGGTATATCCCTATCTTTGAGAGATATCTTGCAAATAGCGCAAGACCCGCTCTGTCAGACAGTGTATCTGATGTTTTCTCAATACTATCTATCTGTATTTCGTAAGTTTCATTCTCTTGTTTGTATTTTTTTCATTTTTGTTTATCATTATATCACCTCAATATAATAGTGCTTTATCACTTAATAGGTGAAAGCACTATCTTTTTTTATTTGTGCTCAAATTATACATTAAATCTGGGTTTTATCCAAGAAAAATACGAGGAAAATTTGGAGAATCGCTCAGATTAAGTATTAGAAAATTCTCTGGAGCACTTTTTAAAGCTTCTTTGTATTTTGTATGAGTCACATACATTTGTGAACACGGAGTTTTTAGCTCGCCTATAAGGAATTGGGACATTCTTGACAATTATGAGCATATGCTTATAATTATAATAAAAGGGAAAACATGGCAAGACCGCGTTTTAGAAGGAGAATAGGGTGGCTCCCGAAAAGGAATTATTTCCGCCATGAAGGGAATGAGCCTTTTAAGCTTATAGAAATTACCCTGACACTTGATGAAGTAGAAGCTTTAAGGTTAGCAGACCTGGAAGGGCTATACCAAGAAGAAGCTGCCAAAAGAATGAATATTTCACGACCTACCTTCGGTAGAATTTTAGAGGTAGTTCATAGAAAAGTGGCTGATGCCATTATTAATGGCAAGGCCATAAAGATAATGGGTGGAATTGTAGAATTTGAATTGAGTAATATGGAATTTTGACCTTATGGATTTTGTGTTTGTCCAAAGTGCGGATTTAAAAAACCTCATGAAGCTGGGATACCTTGTAGGGATGAAAGGTGTCCTCAATGCGGATCAGTAATGGTACGTGAGGATTCTTATCATCATAATTTAATTAAAGATGGAAAGAAAGGAGGTGAATGAATAAGATGAATACAAAAGGAAGAAATTTGCTTCCATGGGTGGTAGTTTTTGTTATTGCAGCTGCAGTTTTTTCAGGTCATTTTGGTGTAGGTGATGTTATATTCCCTGCAATTCTTGGAAGAAACTCTGGAGCAACATGGTTTATAGCAGCTTTAGGCTATGGTGTAATTAATAGTTTAGGAGTTTTTGTCGCTTATCTTGTTGTTGCAACACACAACAAGTCATTGCTCGGTTTGACTTCCATGGTCTTGGGAAAGAATTATGGAAGAGTTTACACAACAATAGCTATGTTAATAATGGGCCCTGTATTTATTCTCCCAAGAGTGAGTTCTGCAACGCATGAAATGGCTGTAGCACCATTTTTTCCAGCGATACCTCTATGGATAACATTGTTAATTTATTTTGCTTTAAACTTTTATTTTGCATATAACCGCTCAAAAGTAATTGATAGGTTAGGAAAATTTCTAGCACCAACCTTAATAATATTTATGCTTATACTTATTGTCAAAGGAATCATTTCTCCTCTTGCAGCCCCAGTTTCGCCAGGTTCTTCAACAGCATTTACAGATGGAATTTTGAATGGTTATAATACTATGAATGCTCTGGGTGCGTCTATATTTGGTATATGGTTGATAAATGAATTGTCAAGAAGAGGGCTTAAAGATGCGGAAACTCAAAGAATCAATATAATAACAATAGGCTCAATAGCTGCACTTGGTTTGCTTTTGACATCGATAGGTTTAACATATTTAGGTGCATCATCAGGTGCTTTGTTTCCAAAAGCTCAAATTGGCGAACTCTCTGTAGACATTTCCAATGGACTCTTAGGGTACTTTGGCAAGGTAGTATTCGGAATAATAATTGCATTTGCGTGCATTACAACCTCTGTTGGTCTTACTTCGGCAGCAGGAGATACCTTTGAACAAATTACTAATGGAAAATTAAAGTACAAGCTCACTGTAGGTTTAAGTAGTTTAGTCGGTTTCTTACTTGGACTTGTAGGCCTCTCAAGAATAGTTGGTTATACTGTTCCATGGCTTATGCTGATTTATCCTGCCTTAATTGTTCTATTAATCATGGGTTTATTTTCTAGATTTGAAAAAGTGAAATTAGCGGCACAGGCCGGTACAATTGTTGCAATAATTTTCAGTATTGGTGATTTTCTTGGTGGTTTGGGCATTGGAAATAATCCTTTTACTAAAATGAATTCCGTCTTACCACTTGGAAAACAAGGTATGGCTTGGTTATTACCTGTCGTCATTGCTGTTATTATTTTTCAAATCATTTCTGCATTTATAAAAACTAAAACATTAACTAAAGCTTAAGAAGAAAGGAGACAATATAATGAATACTTTAAAATATTTAGATAAAATTATCATTACAGTTGTTGCAGAAGATTCTGTTTTATATGAGAGCCCCTACTGGGGCCAGCATGGTGTTTCATTTCTTCTCGAAGCTTACAGAAATAATATAAAAAGGAACATATTAGTTGATGTTGCACAAAATCCAGAAGCCTTACTGCATAATATGAATTTGTTGGGTATTAATCCATCAATTATAGATGCAATTATACTTACTCACTGTCATTATGACCATACTCAGGGCCTTGTTGAAATATTAAAGGCAATAGGAAAGAAGGATCTGCCAGTTATTGCTCATCCTGAAATTTTTAGGTTGAACTTTATTGTTGAACCTTATCTAAGGCATGTTGGTGTTATGAATAGCGACTCTAAAGAAAAAGTTGAAGAAAGTGGTGGAACTTTATATTTAACGAGTGATCCTCTTCAAATAATGCCCGGGCTTATAACGACAGGGGAAGTTAAGAGACAAACTGATTTTGAGGAAGTAGGGATACCTCTTAGGACTATAACTTGCGATAGCAAAGTATTAGAAGATAAAATGAAAGATGATACCTCGGTAATAGCAAATTTAAAGACAGAAGGAATTGTAATAATAACTGGGTGTAGTCATGCAGGAATTGTTAACATTACAAAGCACTCTGTTGAACTAACCGGAGTTAATAAAATTAGGGCAATAATTGGTGGTCTTCATCTCGTTGAAGCTCCTACGGAAAGAATTAAGAAAACTGTGGAAGCTTTATCCAAATTTGATATTGATTTAATTTCTGCGGGTCATTGCACAGGTTTTGAAGCCCAGGTTGAACTCTACAATATATTTGGACAAAAATTTTTGCCTCTTCACACAGGTATGAAATTCGAGTTTTAAATAGATTTGGTGAAGTATTGCTTGAATTGTTAGGACAATAAATTGCTCCTCTAAAGAGGCAATGGATTTTGTAAGAGAGAGAAAAGTTTCTTAAACTTTAAGAGTGATGGTATAGTATAAAAGTGAAAAAAGATTCAAGTTTTGTGTTTGTCCAAAGTGCGGATTTAAAAAACCTCATGAAGCTGGGATACCTTGTAGGGATGAAAGGTGTCCTCAATGCGGATCAGTAATGGTACGTGAGGGTTCTTATCATCATAATTTAATTAAAGATGGAAAGAAAGGAGGTGAATGAAATGCCTTTAGGAGATAGAACTGGTCCTTTGGGAATGGGACCAATGACAGGTAGGGCTGCAGGTTATTGTGCAGGTTACGCACTGCCTGGATATATGAATCCTTATAGAGGCGGTTTTGGTTTTGGCAGAGGCTACGGAAGAGGTTTTGGTTTTGGAAGAGGTTTTGGTTTTGGAAGAGGTTTTGGTTTTGGAAGAGGCCCAATTAGTTATATTCCTTATACAGGGCTTCCTTACCAATATGTTCCATCTGCGTATTCTGCGAAGAACGAAGCAGAGATTCTTCGTTCTCAGGCTGAGGTTTTGAAAGAACAACTTGAAGATATCCAAAAACGGATCGAAGAATTAGAAAAGACCCAAAATCAGGGGTAGAATTTTTACTAAAGATGACGGAGATTTGTTTTATTTAATGTATCTCCGTCATCTCTCTTGAATTATGAAACAGCAAGGAGGTTGAATATGTTGGTTAAATTGGATATAGAAAAATGCATTGGGTGTGGGATATGCGCCAATGTTTGCCCTGAAAGTGCCATAAGCATTTCAAATGGAAAAGCTTTTGTTGATAGTACAAAATGCACTGATTGTGGTTTATGTGTGAGTAAGTGCCCTACCGGTGCACTCACGATGGAAAATATTGCTATACCTAAATTTAACAATCGAGAAGGTTTTAGGCAAGTTTTCCATAGTGGTAAAAACAGAGGTGGAGTTTTAGGCTTAGGGCAAGGTCAAGGCAGGGGATATGGGATGAGTAGAAGAAGATTTATGGGTGGACTTGCAGATAGATCATTCACAAATGGTGCAGAAAAAGTAATTTCCGAAGGTGTGGAATTAAATGAACTTAAGAAACAGGTTCAGGAGATCCGCGAGCAATTAGATCTACTTTTAAAAAGAGTTTCAGAGATAAATGAGATTAAAAACGGGAGGTAGGAATGAAAATTTGTGTAACTTCAACAGGTGAAAGCCTTGATTCAGCATTAGATCCAAGATTTGGGAGATGTGCATACTTTATAATAATAGATTCTAATAGCATGGAGTTTGAGGCTATTCCGAATGCTTCCTCAAATGTGCGAGGCGGAGCAGGGATCGAGGCGGTTCAAACAGTCATAAATAAAAGAGTAGATGTTCTTATTACAGGCGATGTTGGTCCAAATGCTTCAAGGATTTTCAATACTTCAAACATAAAGGTTATCGTTGGAGTAAGCGGAGCTGTGCGGGAGCTTGTAGAAAGATATAAAAAAGGTTTATTAAAGTAGTGGAAAATTATGATAATTTCAATTGCAAGTGGAAAAGGTGGTACTGGGAAGACATCTATTGCGACAAATTTAGCGCTTTCTATCAATAACGTGCAACTGTTGGATTGTGATGTAGAAGAACCAAATTCATATCTATTTTTAAAGCCAGAGATTAATAAAACTGAAGATGTTTTCATTTTTGTCCCTGTTGTTGATGAATCCCTATGTGATAATTGTGGTAAATGCGCCGAGTTTTGTGAATACAACGCAATTTTTGTAAGTAAGGATAAGATTTTGATCTTCCCTGAGCTCTGCCATAGCTGTGGAGGGTGTAAGCTTGTATGCCCTACTAGTGCAATAAGAGAGGAGCCACATAAAACTGGCACAATTTACTACGGCAATTCTAAAGGGATTGAAATTATATATGGTGAACTTGAGGTGGGGGATGCGGTTGCCTCAAATGTGGTAAGAGAAGTAAAATTAAGAATGAACAAAGATAGGAATGTGATTATTGATTCTCCACCTGGTGCATCTTGCCCTGTTATTGAATCAGTTAAGAACAGCGATTTTTGCATTTTGGTAACAGAACCAACGCCTTTTGGTTTGCATGACCTAAGAATTGCAGTGAGCGTGTTAAGAGAAATGGATATCCCTTTTGGGGTTATAGTAAATAGAGCAGATATAGGTGATAGAAAAGTATATGATTATTGCAAGAAAGAAAATATCTCTATTTTGCTTGAGGTCCCTTTTGAAAGAAAAATTGCAGAACTTTATTCCAAAGGAATCCCGTTTGTTTTGGAAATGCCAGCATGGAAAGAAAAATTTCAAAAACTTTTTGATACTATAAGAGCGATGGTACAAAAATGAAAGAGATAGTGATTATAAGTGGTAAAGGAGGCACAGGCAAAACTACAATAGCTGGGTCCTTTGCCGTACTAACGGACAAGGTGGTTGTTGCTGATTGCGATGTAGATGCTCCTGACCTTCATTTGCTTTTACACCCTGAGCTAATTGAAACATCCGAATTTGCAGGTTCAAAGTCTGCATTTATTAATAAAAGCAGATGTGTGGAATGTGGTTTGTGCAAAGGAAATTGTAAGTTCAATGCAATTTCTGAAGAATTTAGTGTGGATACTCATAGTTGTGAAGGGTGTGGAGTTTGTGCTCTGGTATGCCCGGTGCAGGCAGTAGAAATGAAGGAAAAGGTTTCTGGGTACTCGTATATATCTAAAATTGAAAATGGCTTTATGTCTCACGCATTGCTTAATCCAGGAGAAGAAAATTCTGGCAAGCTTGTGACATTTGTAAGAGATAAGGCAAAAGAAATTGCTATGAAAGAAAATATTGGAAAAATAATTATTGATGGTGCTCCTGGCATTAGTTGTCCTGTTATTTCTTCTGTAACTGGAACAAATGCGGGTGTAGTAGTTACAGAACCAACAGTCTCAGGTGTACATGACCTTAAAAGAATACTTGAATTGATGGAGCATTTTCGGGTTAAACCTTTTGTATTGATTAATAAATTTGATATAAACAAAGATAAAGCCAAAGAAATTGAAGAATTCTGTGTAGAAAAAGGCGTTGAAGTAGTTGGAAAAATTCCTTTTGATCCTGTAGTAACTACTGCAATGGTTAATGGAGAGCCAGTGGTAAAGTTTATCCCTCAAAGTGAAGTTTCAAAAGAAATAAAAAGGATATGGAAAAAAGTTTCAGAAAATTTTTAAGGAGAACAATCTGAAAGAAATACAAGAGTTTGCTTTTGGGCCAGTGCCATCAAGGCGTTTAGGGAAAAGCTTAGGAGTTAATAATATACCTTCCAAAATTTGTACTTACTCCTGCGTTTATTGTCAGTTAGGCAGAAGCTTGAGAATGATGGTTAATCGACAATCGTTTTATAAGCCTGAAGAAATTTTCGAAAGTGTAAAGAGGAAAGTTAAGGATGTAACCACAAAAGGAGAGAAAATAGATTACATTACCTTTGTCCCCGATGGTGAACCTACTCTTGATATAAACTTAGGGAAAGAAGTTTCCTTAATAAAAGAATTAGCCTTTCCCGTTGCAATTATTACAAACTCAAGTTTAATCTGGGATGAAAGCGTCCAAAGAGATTTAATGAATTTTGACCTTGTTTCCGTAAAAGTTGATGCAGTTTCTCAAGAAATTTGGCGGAAAATCGATAGGAGTTTTAAAACTCTGGATTTAACGAAAATTCTGGAAGGCATTAAAAAGTTTAGCACTGAATTTAAAGGTGCCCTTATTTCTGAAACGATGCTTGTTGATAATATTGAGTATGGAGGCGAATTTGAAAAAATCGCAGTATATCTGTCGAGCCTTAAAAATTTAAAAACTTCTTATATTTCCATTCCAACACGCCCACCTGCTGAGGAGTGGGCAAAGCCTCCAGAAGAAGAAATTCTTAATGAAGCATTTCAAATATTTGAAAATAAATTGAAAGATAGGGTCGAATACCTCATAGGATACGAAGGAAATGCATTTGCCTATTCAGGAAATATCGAGGAAGATTTATTAAGCATCACTGCAGTTCATCCAATGCGTGAAGAGGCAGTTAAGGAGTTATTAGAAAAAGACAGGGGAGACTTAAGCAAGATTGAGACACTCATTAAAAAAGGCGCAATTAGAAAGGTTAATTATCAAGGGCACACTTATTACCTGAGGAAATTTAGATAAAATTACCTAAGCGTTTAATTTCCTTTGTTTATAAGGTAGTGGCTAATTAATCGTAGGAAAGCCTCATTTTTTCGTCTGTTAATGTTGGCTTTATCATTTCCTGCCATTCTGGAGTATTCCATGTGCCAAGTTTTTGATGGATAAGGTAGTATTTTTGAGGGATTGGGTGGGTCCCGATAACAACTTGCATTTTGTATTTTTCTTCTATAAACTTTTTAAAGTATTGAATATATGGGCAAGGAGGGTAACCCACAACCATTCCTGTTGCAAAGTGGATTATAGTTGCGCCATTCTTTTTCATTTCTTCTGGTGCGTATTCAATGTTTCCGCCAGGGCAGCCGCCACAGGAAGTGTATCCCACAATTTCAACTTCTTTGCCTTTGTAAATGCTGAATGCTCCTGCTCTTTCCTTAAGTGATCTAAAGCACTTTCCGCCTGCACAATCTTTATATCTATCGCAAATAATAATGCCTATTTTGACTTTTTCTTCCATTTTTCCTCCTATTTTAATATAGTATTTCTTGTATAATACCTAAATTGAGCGATTTTTTATCACTCTAAAAATTTTATTACTTTTCTGAAAAAAATGCAAGTTTTTGTATAAATCCATAACATATTGGAAAAATTAAACTCATCTATAATATATTTTTCAGG
>PNIL01000038.1 GCA_002877955.1 Caldisericum exile
ATTTTTTATCCCTCTAAAAAATGTTAGTACTTTTTTGAAAAAATTCCAAGTTTTTGATTATATTTTTCTTCTTTATTGTTCGACATTACCTTAGATGATTCAGACATATTAATCTTTATAATTCTTTTTCTTCTCTTTGAATTTTTTTCAATCTTATTCATCACTATATCATCTCAATATGATAGGGCTTTATCGCTTAACGGGTGAAAGCACCATCTTTTTTATTCTTCTGTAATTTCCTTCTTTGCAATTCTATGTGCTTAAGTTGCGTATCAAACCTATGCTCTACCTAAGAAAAACATGCGAAAAATTTGGAGAATTGCTCAGATTAGGATCGATAATATTACTAAAATAGATTCTCTTCCTTAAACTTGTCAAGAAGGAATTTGGAGAAACTTTCTTGTATTTAATGTAAAAAATATGAAATTTCTCAATTAAGGATTGTGATTAATCTTATCCCGAGCGATAACAAGATTAGATTAATTGATCTTATTGTAAGAGGTCTTGTTCTTACAAATGAGCCTTGAAATGCAAAAAGGTCTTTGAATTTTTTTTGCAGTCCTTGTTTTTTAAAAAATGATTGGACTTTATAGGTTCTTATGATAAAATAGTCTGAAGGAGGTAGAAATGTTTACAGATTATTTAAACACTTTAATGGGCATTAATCAGTTCTATCTTGTATTAATTATTCCTATAGCAATTCTTATGATTATTTTAATTTTTGCAATTCTTACAGCTGTTGTTGCTCATAAGAAAGGGCGAAATGCCTTTGGTTGGTTCATTCTTGGGCTCTTAACAGGACCTGTGGGACTTGCAATTATTCTTGTTGCATTGCCAATTCATTATTACATAAAAAGTGGAGATGATGACCTATGAAGATTTTTATTGATACAGCGGATATTGAAGAAATTAGGACTGCGATTTCCTGGGGTATTGTTGATGGTGTAACAACAAATCCAACCTTGATTAAAAAGGCATTGCAAAAGTATCGTGGAAAAATTTCCTCTATGGAAGAATACATTAAAGAAATTTTGCGTACTGCAGGAAGACTTCGTCCCGTGAGTTTAGAAGTGATAAGCACTGATAAGGAGAAAATGGTAAAGGAAGCAACAATCCTCTATGAAAAATTTAATTACATTGCAAATAATGTTGTGGTTAAAATTCCCATAAATCCAAATCTTGGTGAAGGAAATGATTTTGACGGTGTGATGGCAGTAAAAGAATTAAAATCTTTAGGTATACCAACAAATGTTACGCTTGTTATGACTCCAGAACAGGCTGTCCTTGCGGCTAAAGTAGGTGCGGATTATGTAAGTCCTTTTGTTGGGCGTGTCGATGATTATCTCCGTGCAAAAGTTGGAATTGAATTTAAAAAAGAGGACTATTTTCCCTCTGATGGAATGGAATATGATGATGAATTAATTAATGATAACGGAATTGTAAGTGGAGTTCATATGCTTTCAATAATTAAAGAGATCTTTGCGAATTACAGATTTTCTACTAAAATAATTGCAGCATCCGTAAGAAACGCAAGGCAAGTTAGAGAAATTTTAGAAATAGGATGTGATGTTGCAACAATTCCTTTCTACGTGCTTAAAGATATGATCAAGCACACAAAAACTGAGGAAGGAATGATTAATTTTGTTAAAGATGTTGAGTTTGAATATAAAGAAATTTTTTGGAAAGGAGAGTAATTATGGAAATAAACGAAAAAGATCTTAAACATCTTGAGAAAGTTGGCGATGTTGTAGACACGCTAATCGATCTTATGCTTAACTACAGGCAAAGTGGACATCCAGGTGGGTCACGCTCGAAAATGCATATGTTTGTTACATTAATGCTTTCAGGCTTTTTGCACTACGACATTAGATACCCCGAAAAGAGATTTGGGGATAGGTTTATTTTAGGCGCAGGACACACTATTCCACTTGTCTATGCAACTCTTGCTGTTTTAAATGGTGCTCTTCAAAAGAAGTATGAGGAAACTCATGACGAAAAGTTCAAATTGAGAAGAGAATTTGCGCTTCTTCCTGAGGACTTACTTGGTTTTAGAAGAAACAAAGGTCTTTCAGGCCATGCAGAGTTTGAAGGTAAAACTCTTTTCCTCAAGTTCAATACAGGTCCATCAGGGCATGGAATCACTGCCGCAGCAGGTGAGGCAGTTGCTCTTAAAAGGGCAGGACTTGATAAGGTTAAAGTTGTAGTTATTGAGGGAGATGCTGGTCTTACACCAGGTGGATTCCATGAAACTGCAAATTCTGCCTGGGGATTAGGGCTTGATAATCTTTTCTTCCTCATTGATTGGAATAACTATGGTATTGATGACCATCCCGTATCTGAAACAGTGTATGGTACACCAAAGGAGTGGTTTGGATGCCACGGTTGGCGTGTCATTGGCACCGAAAATGGAAATGACTTTAGAGAAGTTTTAAAGACAGAGGCTGAACTCTTTGATGAGAAGAACATTCATCCAAATGTTCCTAATGTTGCATACTTTAAGACAAGAAAAGGTAGAGGGTATCTAAAATATGACAATGCCTCCCATGGTGCACCCCACAAAATGAACTCAGAGCTTTTCTGGGAAACAAAGAAGGAATTCCAAGATAAATACGGTGTTAAATTCGTAGGTTTTGGTGAACCAGCTCCAAAAACAGAAGAAGAAATTTATAAACAATTCAAGGATAACATTGATGTTGCAATGAGCGTTGTTTATAACGATAGAGAACTTCTTGATTTTATTGCAAATAGACTTATAGAGATTGCAGGAACTGTACCTGAAGATGTTCCCACGTTTGAACTTAAAGGTGAAAATCCAATAAAAGATAAGGCGCTCTATGATTACAAAAATTACCCTAAGGATCTTTATTTTGCACCGGGTACTCATGCTGCAAATAGGGAAGCATTTTCAAAATGGGGTTCATGGATTAATGCATATGTTGGGAAAAAATATGGAAGACCTCTATTTATAGCAATGTCAGCAGATCTTGCAGATTCAACGCAGATTTCAGGTTTTGCGAAACCTTATGGAGATTTTCCAGGCTTTGGCTGGTATGATAAAGTACACAACAAGAAAGGAGTTCTTCTCCCTCAAGAGATTACTGAGTTTGTAAATTCTGGTATTTCTGTTGGTATTGCTTCAGTGAACTTTGCAGAAGATCCATTTAATGAGTTTAAAGGATTTTACACAGCTTCATCAACCTATGGTTCCTTTGCTTACCTTAAATATGGTATGATGAGACTGTTTTCTCAAATGGCACAAGACTGTCAACTTAAAGTTGGAAAAACAATCTGGGTTATGGGGCATTCAGGACCTGAAACGGCTGATGATTCAAGAACTCATTTTGGAATATTTGCGCCTGGTGTAAGAGATCTATTTCCACAGGGACACATTATAGACCTTGTTCCATTTGAGGCAAATGAAGTGCCTGTTCTTTTGGGAAGAGCGCTTGAACTTGAAACACCAATCATAGCACTTGTTTTGACAAGACCCGCTATTCCTATACCAGATAGAGAAGCTTTAGGACTTGCTTCATATTTTGAAGCAGTGCATGGTGCATATATACTAAAAGACTTCGATCCTAATTTAGAACCAATGGGTACAGTTATTGTACAGGGAACAAGTTCAACGTTGTCTGTCATAAAAGTGATACCTCAACTTAAAGAGGCCAAACTTAATGTGAGAATTGTTTCCGCACCAAGTTATGAACTATTTAGAAGAGAACCACAGGAATATAAAGATAAAGTACTACCTTGGAAACTCTTCCATGATGCAATGGTTATCACAAATGAATCAATTAAGCTTATGCATCACTGGATTGCAAACCCAGTTGTTAAAGAATATTCACTGTCTTCTGATTGGGACAATAGATGGAGAACAGGTGGCACAGTTGATGAAGTAGTTGAAGAAGCTCACCTTGATCCGAAACACGTATTTGAAGGTATTGAAAGATTTGTAAAAGACCGAGAAAAGAGACTTTCAAGAATTGCAGAGATAGTTAAATAGGGTTTTATTACTTTGCCCGGGGATTCGGAATATGAGTCTCCGGGCTTTTTTTATTTCTTTGTTATTTTATGTAATCGTGCTAAAATCAATTCATGAAAATCAAAGAAAAGCCTCTTTATAAAAAAGAAGAAATAGGAAATAGCATTACACATGGTGTTGGCGTTGCTCTAAGTATTGCAGGTCTTGTTTTGCTTATTATAAAAGGGGTGGGATCACATAATTCAATAAAATTTTTTGCGTATTTAATTTTTGGAATAACTTTGACACTTCTGTATACGGCATCTACTCTTTACCATGCACTTTACATAAATGTGAAAAGTGATAGAATAAAGCGAATTTTGAGGCTTTTAGACCACTCGGCAATTTATCTTCTTATTGCAGGCACTTATACTCCGTTTTCTCTTATTGGAATTGGGGGGACATTGGGCAGAAATATCTTTATTATCGTTTGGGTGCTTGCAATAACTGGTGTTGTTTTAAAAGCATTTTTTGTTGGAAAATTCCCTGTGCTTTTTACTACGACATACCTTGTGATGGGTTATCTTATAATTTTTTCTTGGAAGGCACTTGTTGCAAGTATTCCTAAAGGTGCATTAATTCTTCTTATTGCAGGAGGATTAACCTATACGCTTGGTGTGTTTTTCTATGCCTTTCAAAGGTATCAATATAATCACTTTATTTGGCACTTTTTTGTCCTTGCGGGAAGCATCCTTCACTATCTTGCGGTTTTACTCTATCTTTAGGGTGCATTTTATAACTATCTTTTGTGTAATAATAAGATATTGACTTTTATTTCTTATTTGAGTAGTATTTATTCACGATGGATAAAATTCATTATTATGATGGTGAAATCTATAGAAAGATTATTGACCCAAACTTAAAGGGTTTAAGAGGCCAAATCCTTGATGAAATTAAAAACTGCAACAAACTTATCGACATAGGCTGTGGAACAGGCGCACTTGTAATTGAAGCGAGTTTGGTGTGCAAAAATGCAATCGGCATAGACCTCTCTTCAAAGATGATTGAAGTTGCCTTAAAAACAAAAACCAAGATGAAACTTGGAAATGTGAATTTTTTTCATGGTGGAATAGAAGTTCTAAGAATTTTTAAAGATAAAGAATTTGACTTTGCAACATTTTCAATGTCGATTCATGAGATGGATGAAAAAGAACGGATTTTACTTCTAAATGAAGCATTAAGAGTTGCAAAAGAAGTTATCGTTGCAGATTATTTAATACCAGCGGAGACATTTCCTTCGGATTTAGGTGTTATTTTTGTCGAGTTTATTGCAGGTTTAAATCACTTTAAAAACTACATTAATTTTAGATGGCATGGCGGTGTAGAATATCTTATTGAACAAACAAATGCAAGAGTTATTGCCCGAAAGACATATTCTACAATTTTCGAAGTAGTTCGTCTTTCAAAATGACAATTATTTTCTATATTTTCCTACTTTCTCTTCAATTGTAACTTCATCTTTCTTATTGTCGATCTTTATAATTGTAAAAACTCTTCGTAAGCCTTTATCCATTGTAATGTTAAACACATTTTGATCCCTTCAAACAGTACATAGAGATTTACTTCAATTGTGGTGCTATTTGCAGAAACTTCGTATTTTAAGCCTGAAGTAATTATAACTTTTACTGCTTTATCATCTTTTTCATAAATTTTGTTTTGAGAAACCGCTCAAATTACCGCAAATTCTCAATTACCACACAGACTTTCTAGCTAAATAGGGGCGAAAGCCCCTATTTAGCCTCTTTTACTATGAGCTTTACTCCTTCTACTCCAGTTACGACTACCTTTTTCCCTTTTTCAATAACACTTCCATCTTCGCTTATTGCTGTCCAATATCGACCTTCAACAAGTACTTCTCCTCTATAACTTATGTCTTTTACATCTTTAGTTACTACTCCTATTTTACCTATAATCATATCAATATTTGTTTTATAGTTGTATCCTATTATTTTGAGTTTCTTTTTAAGTAAGAATTCAGAGGAAAGGATAAGAGCTAAAGAGGAAGCAATAAATACGACAATCTGTGCGGTGATTCCAAAGTCAAGGAGATTAAAGATAAGAGAAATTATTGCAGCAACACTGAACCAGATTGAAAAGAATGTTAAAGTATTTATTTCAATGATTGCGGATAATGCCGCAACTATAATCCAAAAAATAGTTAAATTTAACTTGCTCATACGTGCCTTCTTTTAGGCTTATTACTTTTCATTTTCGCCTTTTTCTTCCTCTTTTGAGAAGATTTCTTTTATTGTGCCAAGTGAACCTAATAGTGCTGAAGACTCATAAGGGAGGAATATCTTTGTTGCCTTTCCGTCTGCAATTTTGTTTAATGTTTCAAGGTAGTTAATAGCGATAATGTCTTTTGTGGGATTCCCTTTGTGAATTCCTTGGAAGTATACTTCTGCTGCATCACCTTTTGCTTTTGCAACAGTTAAAAGTGCTTGTGCTTCACCCTCTGCTCTTAAAATCTGCGCCTGCCTTTCACCTTCTGCAGTTAAGATCTTTGCCTGCCTTTCACCCTCGGCCTTAAGGATTGCTGCTTGTTTTATGCCTTCTGCTTCAAGAATTGTTGCACGTTTATCACGTTCTGCCTTCATCTGCTTAGTCATTGCTTCTTGAATTTCTGGGGGCGGCATAATTGTCTTAATTTCAACTCTTGTAACTTTTATGCCCCATGGGTCTGTTGCAATATCGAGGTCTTGCCTTAAGGTCTCATTAATTTTTTCTCTTGAAGTAAGCAATTCATCAAGCGTTAAGTTTCCGCAAACATTTCTTATTGCAGTTTGTGTAAGTTTTAAAATCGCTTGGTCTACATCTTGAACTTCATAGACAACTTTTACAGGATCTGTTACCATATAGTAAATAACGTTGTCAATTTTCACAACAACATTGTCCTTTGTGATTATCTCTTGTGGAGGATAGTCCCATACCTGTTCCCTTAGATCAACAATTTTTCTTACGCTTTCAATAAAGGGAATGAGAACATGCAAGCCAGGTTTAAGGGTTCTTGAATATTGGCCAAGCCTTTCAACAACAGCGGCTGTTGCCTGTCGCACGACGATTACACTTCGGAGAGCAATCGCAATGACGACAAGAATAAGGACTAAATAAAGAATTAGTTGTAACATTTATCACCTCCTATTTTATCAATACATTTTATCACTTTTTAGATCATTAACAAAATATAAATTGAAGTATAATTACTATATGGGAATTTTTGAGATTATTGGGCCTATAATGATTGGGCCATCAAGTTCGCACACGGCAGGGGCTGTTCGAATAGGAAAATATGCAAGGCGTATTTATGGTGTTAGTAAGCTTTTCGATCTTGTTGAGATTGATCTTTTTAATTCGTTCTCAGAATCAGGAGTTGGGCACGGCACAGATCTTGCGATACTTTCAGGCATTTTGTGTTTTAATGTTGATGATGAACGCATCCTCAATGCGTTTGGCATTGCAAAAGAAATGGGGATAAATTACAAATTTAATTTTATGGGTATTAATGAGGAGCTTCCAGAAAATACTGCAAAAATAACTTTTTATAACAATAGAGAACCTTTCTATATTTTTGGCGAATCAATAGGTGGGGGTTTGATACGTATTTTTAATATTAATGGTTACAATGTAAACCTTTTTGGAAGACACCCCGTGCTTATTGTTATTGCAAAAGATGTGCCAGGTATTGTTGCACACGTTTCAAAGGTAATTGCTGATACGGGTATTAACATTGCAAAAGCAGAAATTGAGAGGGATTCCTCTATAGGTGAATCGCTCTCCGTTTTTAAACTTGATGCAGATTTTCCAAAAGATAGGCTTCCCTTGATTCTTGAAAATAAAAATATAAAAGAAGCAATAACAGTTGAAAGACTTGAGGAATTATAGGGAGATATTATGAAGATAAAATTTAAAAGTTTTGCAGAGTTGAAGGAAAAGGTAAGTTCATCAGGGCTTACTCTATCAACGTTTCTTATCCACTATGAAGCAATAAACGAGGGAAAAGAAGAAGAATTTGTGATAAGTAAGATGGATAGAACACTTTCTGCAATGGAGGAATCAATAGAAAAAGGGCTTAAAAATAAAAATGTCTCAAAAACAGGGTTTGTAAATGGGTGGGCTTATCAATTAAAAGAATACATAAATGGTAGTAATTTTCATCTACTTTCACCTGAATTTACTGAGGTCATTCTAAATACCCTTGCAGTTTCTGAGATGAACGCATGCATGGGGCGAATTGTTGCAGCACCCACAGCAGGTTCCTGTGGCGTTTTACCAGGTTCGCTTATTACAGTTGCGAAGTTAAAGGGAGTTGATCGTCGAAAATTAATTGAAGCACTTTTTGTTGCAGGTGGTATTGGGGAAGTGTTCCAAAACCTTGCAAGTTTGTCTGGTGCGCGCCATGGATGTCAAGCAGAAGTTGGTGCAGCATCCTCTATGTCCGCGGGTGCAATTGTTTCGCTTTTTTCAGATGATATAGATAAAATTGAAAGTGCCTCAGCTTTTGCATTGAAAAATGTTTTAGGTCTTGTGTGCGATCCAATTGGAGGTTTTGTTGAAATTCCATGTATCAAGCGAAATGTAATGGGTGCAGTCAATGCAATTGCCTCAGCTGAGATGGCTCTTGCAGGTATTAAGACACTCATCCCTCTCGATGAAGTTATAATTGCAATGAAACGCATTGGCGAAAGAATGCCACTTGAATTGAGGGAAACAGGCGAAGGTGGTTTAGCTTTAACCGAAACCGCCAAACGTCTTTTACAAAAATTCAAAGCAAAATAGAAAGTTTTTGTTTCTCATTAAAAGCAGAAAATCTATGGTTTACCTTACATTTTATAAAAAGCTTTTAAATTTTCTCTTTTTGATTTTTTACTATGATTATTGGTGAAGGAGGTATAAATGGATTATGAAAAATGTTTGAAAAAACTCTCGCTTATGAGAAGTATTTGATAATTTTT
>PNIL01000052.1 GCA_002877955.1 Caldisericum exile
AAACATAAACATATTAGGAACTCTCCACATAGACTTTTTAAAGACTTCTTACAATACGAAGTTTACACTTTTACATGAGAAATTACACGGAAGCAAAAAATAAAATCCTAACAGAACTTCAAAAATTATGCATTCTGTGAGATTTTTAAAAACAATTTTTTTCTTCACAGATTCTTCACGGACCCCTTTTTATAATTGTCTCAGGAAGTTTGAAAAAACTTCCAAAAACTTAGGCACAGGGAGGTGCACTATGAAAAAGAAGATTTTAGTAGCGTTGTTTGTGTTAGGGCTTTTAAGCTCTATGGCTTTTGTGGGAAGACACTTTGTTATGGCAGGAAACACACCTTCAACTCAAGCGGTTTCCTCAGGTACATCAGTTACTCAGTCAAACCAAGCAGTTACCGAAGGAACTGAGACAAAAGATGAAGCAATTGAAACTGATACTCAGTCAGGCGCACAGGAACCAAACTATGTTGGAAGCATTAAGGTAACTGACACTAACGCAAAAGACGAAGCAAGCGAATCCTCAGCACTTCAAGGACTTGCAAAGATTTCGCAGAGTGAAGCAGAGGCATCAGCTCTTGCAAAAGTTCCAGGTACAGTAGTTAAGACAACTCTTGATAATGAAAATGGCTATCTTGTCTATGCAGTTGAAGTAAAAGATGCACAGGGCAAAGTGTTCGATGTAAAGGTTGATGCAGGAAACGGAACAGTGCTTGCAACTGAAGCATCCGATGGAGCAGAAGAGAAAGCAACCCAAGAAGAGGTATCCAAAGCACCTGATACAGATACAGTACAAGAGGAAGTTGCAGGAGAACACTAATACAAGTAGTATCCTCACACTTAGGGGGCATATGCCCCCTATTTTTTTGGTATAATTTAAACTATATGGAGGCAACTTATGAATAACTTAAATATTATGCTTTTTAATGCCATAAATGGGCTTGCAAAAACGCACTTTGACTTAAACGCTTTTATGATATTTGTTGCAAAATATTTGATTATCTTAATACCAATTTACTTAACATATCTTCTCATTAAGAAAGACATAAAGGGGTTTCTTTTTGTTGGAACATCAGTTCTAATTGCAATCACAATGGGATATATCACAAAAAATGTTTATTATCATCCACGTCCTTTTGTAATTGGTTTAGGAATTGACCTTGTAAAAGATGACGCAACTTCGTCGTTCCCAAGTAATCACACAACTGCCATGTTTGCGTTTGCTACATCGCTTCTCTTTGAAAAAAGGCATATATCTGGTATTTTTGCGTTATTTGTAGCACTTTTGGTTGGCATCTCAAGAATTTACATCGGAGTCCATTTCCCATTTGACATTTTAGGAGGAATGCTTTTTGGGACAACTTTTACAATTTTTAATTTCTTTCTGATTTTTCCATATATTGAAAAGTTTGCACATAAATTAGGGTTTGATATAATCTAAGGAGAGGCTACATGGGAGATTTTAAAACTTGGATTTATATATTCTTAGTGACCTTATTTCCTGCAGTCGAACTTAGAGGGGCAATCCCTCTTGCAGTCCTTAAATACAAATTGCCAGTCTTAAGTAGTGCAATTATTGTAATCATCGCGAATATTCTCGTTACACCTATTGTATTTTTAATGTGGGATCTTATTATTTTTGTTTTCTCGAAGATTCCACCACTTGATAGGCTCTTAAAAAAGTACCTCTTGAACCTTCAAAAAAGGGCAAAGCCATATGTGGATAAATATGGATTTTGGGGACTTATGATCTTTGTTGCAATACCACTTCCCGGCACAGGTGCATATTCTGGAGCACTTGCAGCAGAGATCCTCGGAATGGATAAATTGAAGGCGTTTATTTCAATTTCACTTGGTGTAATTGAAGCAGGAATTATTGTAACGCTTATTACAACAGGTGCACTTAAACTATTTTAGAGGATGTTATGAGAATACTTCTTGTCGAAGATGAAAAACCTCTTGCAAATGCAATTAAAGAGGGGCTAATAGAAAATAATTTTGTGGTCGATGTTGCATATGATGGCGAAAGTGCTTTATCAAAGATAGAGATAGAGGAAGCTTATGATCTTGTAATTCTTGATATAATGCTTCCAAAACTTGATGGCATTAATCTTCTCAAAAAGATAAGAGAAAACAAATACAAAATGCCAGTTTTAATGCTCACAGCAAAAGGTGAAATTGAAACAAAGGTTAAAACATTTGGAATTGGGGCAGACGATTATCTCACAAAACCCTTTGATTTTAGAGAACTTTTAGCAAGAGTGCATGCACTTTTAAGAAGGACAAAAGAAATAAAAACGGGCAACATAAAAATTGAAGATCTCGAAATAGATACGGAAAAAATGATAGTTACAAGAGGTGGTAAAAAAATTGACCTTACAAGAAAAGAGTACCAAATTCTTGTTTATCTTTGCTTGAATAGAGGGAGAATCGTTGAAAAGAAAGAACTTGAAAATCACCTCTGGGATGAAAATTCAACTCCTTGGTCTGACACATTGAGAACACATATTAAAAATATAAGAAGGAAAGTTGATTCAGGCTTTGAAAAAAAGCTTATAAAAACTATACCAGGTGTAGGTTATGAAATTGAGTGATGATAAGGACATAAAACGCGCAAAGATAAAACTCACGCTCCAATACACAATAACAACACTCATAATAGTTATGCTGCTAATTGTTGCATTTTATTTTACCTTTTCCAACTCTGCCTACAAGGATTTTGATTCCACACTACAAAACCGCGCTATTGCGATTGGAACAGCACTTGTAGGAAAGGAAGAATCTGCAATAGAAGACCTAAAGTCGATTTCAGGAATTCTAAAAAATTACGATTTAGGAAATGAAAGTTTAATAATATTGGATTCAAATGGCAAAATTCTATACGAAAATTTGCAAGACCAATTTACCTTACCCCAAAATATAAGGGAAGGATTTTATACCCTTGAGGGAAAAGAAGGCGATGAACAAAAGACAATCCGTGCCTATATAACCAAACTTAACAGCACAAACTACTATTTAGTTGTTGCAAGAAATTATGACAACCTTGAGGCTTCCTTGCATGAAGTTCTTTTTTCTTTTCTTTTTGTTGTCCCTTTCATACTACTTTTAACAATAATCCTCTCTTATAGATTTGCAAGCTCGGCAATAAGACCAATTGAAGAATCAGTGAGAATCCTTAAACAATTTACACAGGATGCATCTCACGAATTAAAAACGCCAATTTCTACAATTAAAGCAAACATTGAAGTTGCCTTGATGAAGGAGCGAAATCCTGATTATTACAAAGAGAAACTTGAAACAATTTTAGACTCAGCAAATAGAATGTCAAAGCTCATACAAGACATGCTATTTATATCACGACTTGACACAGGTACATATCCTGTAAAAGTAGAATCCGTTTTTCTTAAAGATCTCTTTATGAATCTTAAATCACAATTTGAAGGACTTGCACAAAGTAAGCACGTAAATTTAAGTTTTGAAACTGAGGATAACCTTAGAATAAAGACAGATAAAGATATACTTGAAGAAATTCTTTCAATTTTGATAGAAAACGGCATTGCATACAATAAAGAAAATGGGTTTGTAAAAATTTATGCAAGAAAAGAGGGAAATGATGTGAACATTACTGTAGAAGATTCGGGAATTGGCATAAAAGAAGAAGATATACCATACATATTTGATAGATTCTATAGGGGTGAAAAGTCTCGCTCAAGAGAAACTGGAGGAATTGGTTTAGGGCTTTCGATTGCAAAAGAACTTACAAATCTCATCGGTGCAAAAATAAGCGTTGAAAGCAAAGTTAATGTTGGCTCAAAATTTACAATAACAATACGAGAGGTAACTTATGAATTACAAGGGTCTTACAACAGAAGAGGCGCTTGAACTGCAAAAGAGATTCGGATTCAATGAGATAAAGCAAAAGGAAACTCCTCCTATCCTTGATTTTTTAAAGAGATTTACCGGTTTAACTGCCTTTGTTATAGAAGGTGCAATGATAATATCCCTTTTAATGAAAAGATACGTAGATGCTCTTGTTATGTTTTTTTTGCTTCTACTAAATGCAGTTTTGGGCTTTTCAGAGGAGTTCAGGGCATCAAAGGCAGTAGAAGCACTCTCAAAGAAAATTTCCGTTAACGCACACGTGCTTCGTGATGGAGTTTTTAAAGAGATACCTGCAAGAGAGCTTGTCCCAGGTGATGTCATAAAAATCGTTATGGGAGATATTGTGCCTGCAGATTGTAAAATTATTGAGGGAAATTTGCTTGTAGACCAGTCAATTTTAACAGGAGAATCAATTCCTAAGGAATGCGGTGCAAATGACGAAATTTATTCAGGAAGTCTTGTTACAAGGGGAAGCGCAATTGCAATTGTAGAAAAAACGGGAAGAAATACATATTTCGGAAAAACTGCAGAACTCATTGAAAAGGCGAAGCCAAAACTCATAATTGAAGAGATAACAATGAGCGTTACAAAAGGGCTTCTTATATTTGATTTTATCTTCGTTGCTTTGGTTGTCATTAAATTTATTATCAATAAAACCCCTATTTTTGACGCACTTCCTTTTGTTCTTACACTTCTCATTGCATCAATTCCAGTTGCACTGCCAGCAATGACTGTCCTTGCACTTGCGCTTGGATCTTTAAAACTTGCTTCTGTTGGAGTACTTGTTCGAAAACTCGATGGTATTGAAAATAGCGCTATGATGGATATACTATGCCTCGATAAAACCGGCACCATAACCGAAAATAAGATAAGAATTGTTGATGTTGTACCTATAGGTAAAGGTTTTTCTCAAGAAGATGTTGTAGAGCTTGCGTATCTTTGTTCTGATCCAAACACAAAAGACCCAATTGACTCTGCAGTCATAGAATTTGGAAAAGATAATGTAAAAGGATTATATAAACTTGTCAAATTCTATCCCTTTGATCCTGACAAAAAATATTCAGAAGCAGAAGTGCTTGATAAAGAAAACAACAAAATAAACATTTATAAAGGCGCACCCCAAGTTATAATCGAAATGTCCGATAACAAAGATAAAAGCATATACGAAGTTGTAGAAAAATTTGCAAACCTTGGGAAAAGAAGTCTTGGAGTTGCGATAAAGAAAGAAAATCAAACTACTTTTGTTGGACTTCTTACATTTTTTGATTATCCAAGAAAGGATTCTAAAAAATTCATAGAAGAAATAAAAGAGATGGGCGTAATGCCAAAAATGATTACCGGAGATAATAAACTAATTGCACAATCGGTTGCAAAGGAAGTTTCTATTGGAGAACGCGTCATCTCAATTAAAGAAATAGAAAAAGATAAGGAAATGGATGTCGACTCCTTTGATGCATTTGCAGAAGTTGTACCTGAAGATAAATTCAAAATTGTTGATTTATATCAAAAGAAGGGTCATACAGTTGGTATGACAGGTGATGGTGCAAACGATGCACCTGCTCTAAAGAAAGCAGACCTTGGAATTGCGGTAAAAGATTCTCTTGATATTGCAAAGCAATCTGCAAAAGTAATTCTTACAGAAGAGGGTTTATCTAATATTGTAAATCTTATAAAAGTTGGAAGAGAAATTTATAAAAGAATTGTCATTTGGATATTAAATAAGGTTGTAAAAACATTCCAGATCGTATTTTTTGTATCTATTGCAACCCTCATCATAGGAAAGCCAATAATTACACCAGTTGCCATGATTTTGATGCTCTTCCTTTACGATTTTGTTACAATGTCGATTGCAACAGATAATGTCGTACCTTCAAATCGCCCAGAAAAATGGAACGTCAAAAAACTTCTTTCAATGTCTTTAATATTTGGTGTATTAAAAATTTCGGAACTCTTCATCGCGATGTATCTTGCCCAAAAATACTTTAAGGTTACATTCTCAGAACTCCAAACAATTATGTTTTATCTTTTACTTGTATCGGGACTATTTAACATACTCAATTTCAGAGAAGAAAGGTTTTTCTTTTCATCCCTCCCAAGTAAGGCAGTTATAATGTCAATTTTAGGAGATTTGATCGTAGCAACTCTTATTTCCACGTTCGGTATATTTGTAGCTAAGGCACACTTCGGACTCATTATGATAACGCTTCTCTATGCGCTACTTGTAACTCTTGTATTTACTGATATAATTAAATTATTCGTGTATAGGTGGTTTAAATTGTAAAATGAAAAAAGAAATCGAGATTGTTTTAATAACATTTTTAGTATTTGTACTTGTTTTCATATTTTCTGTTTACTATGTGTCCGAAGAAAATAAAGAAGCAATTTCAGAAAGTGCCGTTAAGTATGAAACCTATATACATTCAAAAGATGTATGGGAGCCTGCAGCAAACACACATAAGATTACAAGAACAAAGAAATATTTAGAACAAGGTGTTTCTTATGTTCCAATCCTTATGTTTCACAATGTCTTCCCTGTCCCTCAAAATGCAAGCGAATTAACAAAATCATTTACAATCGATCCAAAACTATTTGAAAGTATGATGGACTATTTGCACAAAAATGGATTCACGCCAATAACTCTAAAAGAGCTTAACGAAATTTGGAAAGGAAACCTACCTTATCCCAAAAAACCAATTGTTCTTACATTTGATGATGGAGATAAAGGCGTATACGAATACGCATACCCTATACTTAAGAAATATAATTTTCACTTTGTCATCTTTTTGATAACTAAATACACAGGAATGCACACTAACTTCTACATGAGCAAAGATGAAGTAAAAGAGATGCTTGATAGTGGTCTTTGTGAAGTCGGCACACATACAAGAGACCATGTTAATTTAAAAAGAAGTCCAATCCTTACAAAAATTTATGAGATAAAAGCATGCACAAACGATGTAAAAAGACTACTTAACTACACTCCAACTTCTTTTTGTTATCCCTTTGGAGGCTTTGATAGAGATTCAAAAGAAATTCTTAAGGCATACGGATACACAATGGCAGCCACAGAAATCCCAGGATTGGCAAATCTAAAAGACGATCCCCTTTTGCTTCCTCGGATAAAAATTGATGGAAGAGAAAATTTGCAAGCTTTCATCAATAAAGTAAACTTGAAACCCTAAAGATCAAAAGTTAAAATACCTGATTGATCAGTTTCTGTTATAATTTGGAAATTATACCCGAGTTTTGACCTTAAAAGATCCCTGTAAGATAAAAGATTCTCAGTATGTATTGGTATAATATATCTTGGTTTTGCAATTTCAATATGCTTTAATAGATCCCTTGGACTTGCGTGTCCTGAGACATGGTACTCCCTTGTAAAAGTAGGTATTGCATCATCTCCAACTTCAAGACCATATGGAGTTAAATTAAACGTGGATATCCAATTTAAAAGCCTATGAGTGTCAAACATTTGCTCTTCAGTATATGCTTCACTTGTAGAATATATGTAGGCGCCACCATTAATTTCTATATCAAGAAGATTTGGCATGTCCCAGAAGCTATAACAAACTATGTAATCCTGAGGACTTTTTCCAATTTCAGAAATTGTCACAAACCTATCCTTATATGCATCATTTTTGTTAATTTCTTTAGTCCACGCTCTATTTTGTTCTCTTTTACTTTCAATAATAACAATATTCGCCTCATCAATTATGTTAACACCATCGCTTTTTAAAAGATTGAGTAAATATGCATCCTTCATCGTGATCGCAAGGCGCCTTCCAGTTTCCTTTGCAATTTCAAAGAATATTTCAAGACGCTCAATGTTTCTTGCTCCAAAATCTGCAATAACAAGTTTTCCTTTATTGCTATTTACAACCTTAATTGCATTTTGTTTAATATCCTCTTCCCTCAGTTGGGGTTCGTCCAATTTTTGTAAAGAATTTTCATTAATTCGTGTGCCCTCTATTAAAAGGACATCAACACCATTTTGAGACAAAAATTCGAAAAATTCCTCAGTTTTGTGGGCTCCTTTACCATGAAATCTTATATCTCCAGTATATGCAACCTTTATTCCATCAACCTCAAAATATATAGAAGATGCGCCTAAAACAGAATGATCAACTTCAAAAACTCTGTATTTAAAATCACCTAATTCTTCGCTTTCAAAAGAAACTTTATTTTCACTTTTAGAAGACACTTTAGGATATCTAAAATTCCTTTCAATTTTATTGCCTGTATCCTTTTTCAACTTTTGTTCTTTTACACCATTAGTAAAAGCTACATTTGAAACAATATAAAATTCTTCAAAAAAGCTTTGATTTCCCGTATCTTGATAAGCTTTAATGATATGATGGGTTATAGGAGTTGCAATGATTGGGATATCTTCTCTTAGGAATGATATATAACCAAAGTGATCCATATGCCCGTGGGAAACAAATACTGCAACAGGATTAATAGTTAATGCTTTATCAACCTCATCTTTCACATAGTAAAGTAAACCTTCTCTATAAAGTCCCTTAAGATGAGGAATGAGGTTTAACTTCCAAAAGTCGTGTAATCCTGCACCTGCTCTTGGTGTCAAAAACTCTTCAAAGTACTGTGAAAACTGCTTAAAATTCTTGCCAAAATCGAGGATAAATGACTGTCCACTTTTACTTTCAACGAATATCTTATTTCCTCCAATTACATTGTGCCCATCAAATATCTTTATTTTCATCTCAATTAATTATACCCTAAAAGTAACGATTTCGGTATTTGGAAAAAACTATCATTAAATAACCAAAAAATTTTTACATTTTAAAGACATCTCAACTCTGTCTCTAAGAAATACTATCTTTTTTCAAGCCAGGTTAGAAAAAGTGAGCTACTTTAATGCAACTCAATACTCCCCCAATTAATATTGTTTTTAGGGGAAATCTGGAAGGGAGCGCATCCCGCTTCCAATGATTGTCATTTCGAAGTCCCGCTTCCAATGATTGTCATTTCAAAGTCCCGCTTCCAATGATTGGAATTTTGAAGTCCCGCTTCCAATAATTGTCATTTCG